>JASLEL010000166.1 GCA_030151145.1 Aquirhabdus sp.
CCCCACATCCAGGGACACTCCGCGATTACCCGTCAAGTGATGCTGACATGGCATGAATCCGGCTAAGTACACGTCAGTATGCACAGCGAATCGTGCACCGTCAGCAGCTGACCGTGCGCCTTCCCCAACACACATCGCTCAGCATCATCCTCAAACTCAGCCATCCGCGCATCATTAACCTCCATACTGGATGAACGCTAAATCCTTATTCATCGCCCCACGACTGGCTGATAGCCCGTCATCACCGGATGCCATGAACGGTATGCCTGAGGTACGCTGACCCGCGCAGGCCGGATCAATCCCCGACTCCACTGACCATAGACCCGCTCCGACACCTGATGCAGCATCGCCATCCGGGTCGACAGATCACGCAGGATCACATCGATGCCCTGCACCGTCTCGCCCATATGCGTCACGATCTCATGGTAGCCCTCCATACACCACGCCTGCACCGTCTCCGCCGTCACCTCAAGGTGACACTGCAGGGCCAGATGACGCCCAAAGCTAAAGCCTTTATTGAGAGAGTGGCGACCATACAAGAGCCGCGTCGCACCGACCGGCAGGCTGAAGGATTGGTAATGCCACAGAAAAGCCCTTATCTGCGGGCGCTCACCAAAGCAGCCACGCGCCTCGGGATAGCGCGTGACGGTCAGATCCTCCCAGCCGATCTGCGGCTCAGGATTGCTCATCACCGTCGCACCCAGCGACTTCGCCAGCAGTTGACCGCCAAAGCAGTGCCCGAGCACCGGACAATTCTGGCGCAAGGCATCGCGGATCAACGCGGACTCCGCCCCGATCCACGGCAAGGGATCATTCACACTCCGATTGCTGCCCAGCACCACCAGCCCGCTAAAGTCACGCGCATGCACAGGCACTGCGTCACCCAAAGCCGGATAAAAGAGTCGATACGGGAGCGCATGCCGATCCAGAAAAGTCTGCAGATAGCCGGGGCCCTGATTGGTTTCATGCTGAAAAATGGCGACAGGTTTCATCCACACTCACTAACGGATTGATCCGTAAAGAAGATGCTCTGATTCTAAAATTGCACCTGTAAAACCGGTGCAGAAAGTCAGGTGGACCGTATAAGAAAGTCGTAAAAATAAATGTAAAAAACCTGTGGATAAATTTGTATGTGCAGACCTGCAATGCTAGACTGCGCGAGCCTTTCAGGGCATTTCACAGGACGTGAACATCAATCAGGAGGATGTCATGAATTACCGCTTACTGGTAGGCACTTTTGCGCTTGCCGTATCATCTGTTACCTCATCTATTGCACTTGCCGACACCAGCACACCATCCACTGATCAGGCATCATCAACCGCCACCGCAGACTCGGCATCCGCCGCCCAAACCTCAACGTCGGCATCCGGCTTTGGCGCAGGGCTGAAAGTCGGCACCAACGGC
This sequence comes from Aquirhabdus sp., assembly GCA_030151145.1. Classification (GTDB taxonomy): domain Bacteria; phylum Pseudomonadota; class Gammaproteobacteria; order Pseudomonadales; family Moraxellaceae; genus Aquirhabdus. Next base: position 1,405 of record JASLEL010000166.1, read on the forward strand.
ATGGGCTTTGATCTGGGTTATGCCTTCAATCCCTACTTCGGCATGCGTGCCGGCTGGGGCGCCTTGAGCTTCTCCAAAAACCTGACCGAGTCAGGCTATGAGATACATGGCAAATTCCGCCTCAATGCCATTGATCTGCTCATGGACTATCATCCTTGGGGCGAGATGTTTCACCTCACTGCCGGGCTGGATGTGCTCAACAATACGCACTTCAGCGGGGATGCCGTGCGCGCTGGCAACGGCACCATCACCCTGAACGGACATCAGTATGACTCATCGACGCTGGCCTCTGCCGATGGTGATGCCAAATGGTCGGGTGCACGCCCCTATCTGGGCTTGGGCTGGGATAGCATGAATCGCCAGAGCCCGGGCTTCTTCTTTACCTCCGATCTGGGGGTCGCCTATATCGGCTCGCCCAAAGTCAACATCACCACCAACTGTATCGCCAACAATGCCATGATCTGCAGCATGGTCACTCAAGATGCCGCCGTACAGGAGCAGAAAGTCAAAAACAATCTGAACTCCTACCAATGGCTGCCCGTGGTACAAGTCGGTTTCGGTTATCGCTTCTAGGACCCGACGCCCTGATCTGTGCTGGCGGGATCGTCAGCCGGTCAGATGGATCAGATAGGGCTGCGAGCGCAGGTCACCTCCCTATCCGACCGTTTAGCGCGCCACTCATCCGCAAAAATACACCGTTTATCCACAAATCCACAGTCCTTACAAACTTCATGACGAACTGTCCGACAGTGTCATGGCCACCCGCCGCCAGACCTTCGTACTATCTGACCATACAGTAAAACGGTAGAGGAATATGAAAACTCTGGCACCGAGGCTGTCCTGCAACGAGCATGGCGATCCCAGCTCCAAAGGCACAACCTATCGCGCCTGTGACACCAGCAGCAATCCGCATGAAATCGATGAATCCAAGCTCAACGAGCGACGCGCCACCCTGCTTAAAATGGAGCAGGAAGCTGGTCAGCCGATCGACTGGATGCGCAAGATCCTGTTTTAACCCTTTTCAGGATTTGATCGCAGAGCGACTCATCGTGCAGGCTCATCGTGTATATTGGCATCACGCAGGTTTTTAATCCCACAGCAGGATAGTAGAGCAGCATGATCACTCCCGCATGGGCGCACCGCTTTGCGCAAGACTGGATCGTTGCTTGGAATAGCCGTGATCTGGACCGTGTGCTTACGCACTACGCGGATGACTTCACGATGGCCTCACCCTATATCCGCAGCATCGCTGCCGAAGCCAGTGGCACACTGACCGGCAAAGCCGCCGTGCGCGCCTACTGGGCCAGTGCACTGGTACGCATGCCTCATCTGCACTTTGAGCTCATCTCCTGCCTGACCGGCACCGACTCCCTCATTCTTTATTATCAGAGCACCAACGGCCTCTCGGCAGAATGGCTGCGGTTCAATAGCGATGGCTTGGTGATCGAAGCGGCCGCACACGATGCGACGTCGGTAAGCTAGGAAAACGCGTTTTTAGCGCAGCGTTTTTTTAGCACAGCGCTTCGTGATCACAGCGCCTTTTGCATAAAATAGCGCGTATAGCCCACCGGATAATCCTGAAGTTCACCAAAGCAGCGATAGCCCTGCCGCTCATAGAAGCCCCGCGCCTGAAACTCAAAGGTATCGAGCCACGCCGCATGACAGCCGCGTGTGCGCGCCTCGGTCTCGGCCATCCCCAGCATACGGCGGCCCAGCCCTTGCCCGCGCAAGTGCTCCGGCACCACCAAGAGCTGGGTAAACAGCCAACCATAGCTGGTCCGTCCCCACAGGCCGCCGATCACACGCCCATCGGGATCGCGGATCAACACCGCCAAAGGCTTTGAGAGGCTGGCACCGACCTGCCGGGTGTTAAAATCCAGCAGCGGCATCAGGATCGCCGCCTCCAGCTCCTGCGAGCCCTGATCGGTCAGCTCAAGCGCAAATGCCTGCTGCATATGGCAATCTCGCTTATTTCCGCTCGGTGTCATTGGTCAGTACATCGTTTTTCTTGCTGCGGCCCTTGCTGACCGGCCACTTCATGATAAAGCGTGCGCCACCCAAGTCCGGACTCTGATCCACCGCCACCGTACCGCCAAACCAGAAGGCGATCTTGGCGACAATCGACAGACCCAAACCATAACCGCCCGAAGCCCGCGTGCGACTGTCATCGAGCCGCGCAAAGGGCTGAAAGACTTTCTCGCGATCCTTCTCCGGAATCCCCGCGCCATCATCCTCGACCGCGACAAAGGCCAGTCGTTTGTCGCCTTTGCCCTCAACGCCCGCGCTGATACGGATGCGCGAGGTCGCATAGCGCATGGCATTACCGGCGAAATTCTGGATCACGCGATGCAGATAGCGATAATCGGCGATGGCCTCCAGATCATGATCCGGCTCAAACACCTCGATCAGGGTTGCTTTACCCAGCGCCCGTGTCTCATCGCCCACCTGCCGCACGATCTGATACAGCGCAATCGGCTCCAGCGAAAGTGACGGTGTGCCCTGCTCCAGCGTCGCATAGGTCAGGATCTCGTCGATGAGCTTATTCAGCTCTTCGATGTCCTTGTCGATCTTTTCCTGCTGTTCCCAGCGCGACTCGACATCATCGGTATCCGCCAGCATATCGACCCCAAAGCGAATCCGCGCCACCGGCGTACGCAGCTCATGCGACACCGCCCGCGTCAGCTCACGCTGTGCCTCGATCAGGCGCTGGATGTGCTCGGTCATGTTGTTAAAGGTCATCGCCAGATGACTCATCTCATCCTGCCCGATCACCGGCACGCGGGCGCTAAAGTCACCCGCCCGTACCTGACTCACCCCACGCTGCACCATACGGACCTTACGATCCAGCGGCCAGATCAGCGCATAGACGCCCAAGAGAATCATCACGAGGCTAAACAGCGTCACCAGCGCCACGAGACGAAACGGCAGACGGTTAAACAGATCAATCGGACCAATCTCCAGAATCTGCTGCCCGCCATTGATGGTGTTGATCGGACCCAGAATCCGCAAGGTCGGATTGCGCCCGGTCCCGGCATCGCGATAGACCGGCACCACTTCTTTACGGCGCAGACGCTCACGCTGGTCGTCATCCAGACTGACATCGCTAAAGTCACGCATGGAGAGTTTGAAGGGCAGATGCGGATTCAGCTCATTGAGCCGTGTCTGTTCACGTCCCCGATAGTGGTTCAGATCGTCGAGCAGGAAGACGCCCAGCGCTCGCAGTTGTTGCTCGCTGACCCGATCAACACGGGCCAGCAGCAGCTCCTTACGTCCAGGAATCTTGGTATAGACTTCGGCATAGGCTTCGCTGGCCTGCCCAACCACCGCAGACATGGCGGGATGAAAGCGCACCACGGATTTATCGGCATCCAGTTGCTGAGTCTCGTGACGGTCAAACTGCACCTGACTGGCATCCACCACCGAGAGTGGCTGATTCAGCAGCAGCGACGCCTCATCCAGCCAGCCCTGCACCGCCTCACGATCCGGCTGATACGCCAGCCCCTGTACCACGATGTAGAACGCCCCCGAGGCCATGGCTTCGCGGTATTTATCGATACGGTAGGAGTTGACTTCATTGACGAGCAGGTACGCCAGCAGGCCGACCAGTGCACAGACCAGCAAAAGGCCAGCATAGATTTTCAGAAAAATACTGTAGCGTAACTTATCCATACTCTGCATCAGACCACACCCATCACCGTATCCGCCTACGATTCACTTGGCTTCGCTGTTAAAATCCGGCTGTTAAAATCCGACAGCCAACGTCCAGCGTTCAAAGCCCCGCATTTCAAAAATCCGCTTTAAAAAAATAGCGTCCAAAGCGCAGCATACCAAAAACAGCATCATGGCAGCTTGGGAAAAAATAACCAACTGATCTGGAGCGCCGCGATACATCACCCCAACCTAAACGCTCACAACAGTGCCCGAAGACCCGCCCCAAAAACAACAAAGACAGGCGATGCCTGTCTTTGCCGGGGTCAAAACCATCCGGTGCTTAACCTGCGATGGACTCTTTGACGAACAGATAGCCTTTGGAGCGCACGGTCTTGATGCGCTTTGGATTCTCCGGATCATCACCGATCTTCGGACGGATACGCGAGATACGGACGTCAATCGAGCGATCCTGACCGTCGTACTCGATGCCGCGCAGACGCTCAAAGATGTCCTCACGCGACAGGATACGACCGGCATTGGAGGCAAGCAGCCACAGCAGGTCATACTCAGCACTGGTGAAGTCCACCGGCTCACCCGCCAGCGTCACCGAACGACCGCCGTTGTCGATCACGAGATCATCAAACTCCAAGCGCTGTGCGACGTCTTCTTCGACCACTTTATCGGTACGGCGCAGCAAGGCACGGATACGGGCCAACAGCACGCGCGGCTGTACAGGTTTGGCGACATAGTCATCGGCACCCATCTCAAGGCCGAGCACCTGATCCATATCATCGGTACGGGCAGTCAGCATCAGGATCGGATGATTATAGTGCGGACGGACTTCGCGGCAGACGGTCAAACCATCGGCACCCGGCAGCATCACATCCAGCACCACCAGATCGGGCTGCTCAGACACGATACGGCGGATGGCGCGATGACCATCCGTCTCAACGCCGACTTCAAGGCCATTGCGGATCAGATAATCCTGCGTCAATGTCGCCAGACGTTCATCATCTTCTACAATCAGAATACGCGGCAGCTTCTCTTCTTGCGTCATTACAGTTCTCCAAACCTTATGCAAAGTCGGCCTGTCACAGCCGACGCGTTACCCCTAATCCCGGTATGCCGCACTCATGTGGCGCCTTGTCTGGTGGCACCATCCCATCAAATACGACACACAGGCAAGTGAATGAAATCTTACGCACACCCCGTCTTGTCGGACACGGTATGTAACTGAGCTCATCATGCAGTAATCCGCCGCCGTTTACAATGTAACTGAAAGTCCTTTTCACGAAACTGCTACAGCGAGCTTACGTCAGACCAGCATTTACCCCTTGGTTTGTTACACAGTATTTAACAATGGATTCACTGCGTTAACTCGTTTACAATTCGCGCCCCCGCAAAGTACCCCTGAGATGTGGCGGCACGGCAGGGACTTTTCCTGTCAAAAAAAATTCATATTTTGAAACCAAGTCTCACAAAAACTTTCCCACAATGTTTTGCACAGGCTAACTCGCTGTCTGTAGGCATATAAATGCAGTTATCCACAAAGTGTGAGTGATCCCGTTCACACAAAAACAGACTTGCAGTCCGACAAAAAAAACCGTATCTTGTGTTTTATGATGAGCACACACACTACAAGTTGTGATTTGCACCACAAACGACCAGATGCCATATGACAGTGCATAGGCCGTTATTCAGATCAGGATGACACACACAACGTGCTTCTCCTGATCGCAGGAATGATTCGTATCGCACATCCGGTCTCGCGCAGGACGCCATACGACATACACAATAAGGACGCACGACACTTGATTTGCGTGTAGTCCGAAAAATTGACAGTTTTGCATTTTTGAAAGATTTGGCCAGGAGCTTCACATGAACATCGCCAGCAATACGGCACTCGACTCGACCAATGCGACCGTCCCCGGTCAATTGCGCGTGATCAAACGCGGCGGCACAGTTGCCCCGTTTGATGCCGAAAAGATCAGCGTCGCCATCACCAAAGCCTTTCTGGCGGTCGAAGGTAAAGAAGCCGTCGGATCGAGCCGCGTGTTTGAGCGTGTGCAGCAACTGACCGACATGGTGATGGGCACCTTCAAGCGTCGCCTGCCGTCCGGTGGCACCGTGCATATCGAAGAGATTCAGGATCAGGTGGAGCTTGCGCTCATGCGCACCGGCGAGCACAAAGTCGCCCGTGACTATGTGATCTACCGCGAGCAACGCGCCCGTATCCGCGATGCCATGAAGCCCAATCCGCATCCGACCTTAAGCGTGATCGACGAACAAGGTCAGCGCAAGCCACTCGACCTCGCCTACCTCTCCCGTACCATGCAGACTGCTGCCGAAGGTCTGGCGGGTATCGATGTACAGGCCGTGGTCGATGAGACCGTCAAGAACCTCTATGACGGTGTGAGCGAGGACGATGTCGCCACCACCATGATTCTGGCGACGCGTACCCGTATCGAGTCCGAGCCAAACTACACCTATGTCACTGCGCGTCTGTTGCAAAACAACCTGCTCAAAGAAAGCCTGACCTTCCTCGGTCTGCCGGTCACCACGCCTGAGCAGGATGCCTTCAGCACCTACCTGACCCGTGCGGTTGAGCTGGAGCTGGTTGATCCGGAGCTTTTGACCTTTGATCTGGGCGTGCTGCAAGCCGCCATCAAGCCTGAGCGTAGCGGTCAATTCACCTACCTCGGCCTGCAGACCCTGTATGACCGCTATTTCCTGCATCATCAGGAAGTGCGTTTCGAGCTGCCACAGCTGTTCTTTATGCGCGTCGCCATGGGTCTGTCCCTGCAGGAAGCGCACCGCGAGACGCGTGCGATTGAGTTCTACGACCTGCTGTCCAGCTTTGACTATATGGCGTCCACCCCGACGCTGTTCAACGCCGGTACCCTGCGTTCGCAGCTGTCCTCCTGCTATCTGACCACCGTGCCCGATGATCTGTTCGGCATCTATGGTGCGATTCAGGACAACGCCATGCTGTCGAAATGGGCTGGCGGCCTTGGCAACGACTGGACCCCGGTGCGTGCACTGAATGCCTATATCAAAGGCACCAACGGCAAATCGCAAGGCGTCGTACCGTTCCTGAAAGTCGCCAACGACACCGCGGTCGCCGTCAACCAAGGTGGCAAGCGCAAAGGTGCTGTCTGTGCTTATCTGGAAACATGGCACTTGGATATCGAAGAGTTCCTCGAGCTGCGTAAGAACACCGGTGACGACCGTCGTCGTACCCACGACATGAACACGGCCAACTGGGTGCCTGACTTATTTATGCAGCGCGTGATCGAAGACGGCGAATGGACCATGTTCTCCCCGTCCGACGTACCTGATCTGCACGACCTGACTGGCCTTGCCTTCGCCAAGCGCTATGCCGAATACGAGCAAATGTGTCTCGACGGTACCATGCGTCTGTTTAAGAAGATCAAAGCGCAAGACCTGTGGCGCAAGATGCTGTCGATGCTGTTTGAAACCGGTCATCCATGGATCACCTTTAAAGACGTCTGCAACCTGCGCTCGCCGCAGCAGCATGTCGGTGTCGTGCACTCGTCCAACCTGTGTACCGAGATCACCCTCAACACCAGCGCCGAAGAAATCGCCGTGTGTAACTTGGGCTCGATCAACCTCGTGCAGCATATCGTGAACGGTAAACTCGACCACGAGAAGCTGGAACGCACCATCAAGACCGCCGTGCGCATGCTCGACAACGTGATCGTCATCAACTACTACGCTGTGCCGCAAGCCAAGACCTCCAACCTGCGCCATCGTCCGGTGGGCCTCGGTATCATGGGCTTCCAGGATGCGCTGTATGAGCTGGGTCTGGCCTATGGCTCCGACGCCGCTGTCGCCTTTGCCGACACCTCAATGGAAGCCGTCAGCTACTATGCGATCCGTACTTCAAGTGATCTGGCAGTGGAGCGCGGCGCCTATAGCACCTTTAAAGGCTCTCTGTGGGATCAGGGCATCCTGCCGATCGACTCGCTCGATATCGTCGCCAAGACACGTCCAGATCGCATGTTTGAAGTGGACCGCAGCCAGACTCTCGACTGGACTGCCCTGCGCGCCAAAGTGCAGCAGGATGGCATGCGCAACAGCAACGTCATGGCCATCGCCCCGACCGCGACCATCTCCAACATCTGCGGCGTGGCGCAGTCCATCGAGCCGACCTATCAGAACCTGTATGTGAAGTCGAACCTGTCGGGCGAATTCACTGTGATCAACCCCTACCTCGTCCGCGCGCTGAAAGCACGTAACCTGTGGGATGTGGTCATGGTCAACGACCTCAAGCATTTCGAAGGCTCTGTACAGCAGATCGGCCGTATCCCGGATGACCTCAAGGCACTGTTTGCCACCGCCTTTGAAGTCGAGCCACGCTGGATCGTCGATGCCGCCAGCCGCCGTCAGAAGTGGATCGATCAGGCGCAGTCGCTCAACATCTATATCGCAGGCGCATCGGGCAAAAAACTCGATACCACCTACAAGATGGCATGGCTGCGTGGCCTGAAGACCACCTACTATCTGCGTGCACTGGGTGCAACCTCGACCGAAAAATCGACCATCACCACCGGCACCCTGAACGCCGTCAGCGTCAAGGCCCCGACACTGGTAGCCCCGGTTGCAGCCCCGCAGGCTTTGAGCGGAAATGTCGCCCCTGCCGAGCCGAAAGCCGAGCTGGACGACGCCTTTAGTACAGCAGCACCGGTACCACTGGCCTGCTCGATTGACAATCCCGATTGCGAGGCGTGTCAATAAGTTAACAATTTTGTTGCGTTTTGCTCTTCACCCTCTTGCGAATCTCTGGTATTTATATGAGAGATTCGCGTAATGTCTGACCAAAATCGGCCGCTTAATTTTCAGCCGATTTCGGACAGACGGCGCAGTGCGACGACTTACTGTCATACAGCGTTCAGCTGCACGTGGTATAGTCGTTTTGCACAGTGTGTCACAGATTGTTAGGCGATCTGATGGACGAAGGCACAAGGTGATATCCCGTGCTATCCTCTGATCAGATGTCACCAGACAAGCACAGGCCCCTTATACGGAGTGAGGTAGCTGCAATGAACACGAAAACCGCCAAAAAAGAGTTTATTGATGCGATTCGCGACAAAAAGCAAGTCAAAGTGATTTATTACTCGCAAGAGCAAAAACGCTTTCTGGTCAAAGTCTGCGCACCGGTCGATTACGGCATGGAAGCAGGTCTGGACACCGCTGAAGAGCGTCTGCACTTTGTTGAATTGAATGAACGTCAGGAAGGTCAGGGTCACACCTTGAGCCTGCGTGCCGACCAGGTTCGTGGTCTGGACGTACTCGACGACTTCTTCGATCCAACCGAGCTGACCGCAGACCGCAGCAGCGCATCCGGCCGCACCTACTCCTGATTTAGCCTCGCCCGGGGTCGTCTCATCGATCCCTTCAGGCGGAGCATTCAGGAATGCTTGTTCAGGATCGCATCCGCCCCTGCCTCCAGACTTTCCGGCCATCAGCGCTGGTTTTAGCGGGTATTTAATTTGGCTTTCTGATTCCTTCGTGAATCAAAGGCTAAATTCACTTTTGACATGCTTTTTATGACATCCGTCATATGCGTGCAGATTGCGTCAGTGCAATCTGCGTTAGGACTTTATTGTCTAAACACGCCAAACGCACGCCTAAAAAGCGCATAAGGCACAAAACGTCATTACCCGCAAAACCCGTAGTACCGTATACCAAGTCATAAGCATAACGAGGACCACCCCATGTCATCTATTCTCAGCTGGGACGACTTTAACGATGAAGAAGAAGCCGCGGTTGCAGTCGCCACTTTACCGAAACCCGCAACTGAGACGAAACCTGCGGGCGAACCTGTCGCGCCGCAGACACAGCCAGCACCGCGTGTGGCTGCTGTTTCATCCGATCCAGCCCCAGCTCTCCCTGCTGACGCCAGTGCCGTTGAACGTGCACAACATTCCGTCGAACACCTAGACGTCGCCGCCGGTCTTGAAGAGCTGGAGATGGGAGCACACCGCATCGAAGTCGACGACAAACGCATGATCAACTGCCGCGCCGACCTCAACCAGCTCGTGCCCTTCAAATACGAATGGGCTTGGCAAAAGTACCTCGACGGCTGCGCCAACCACTGGATGCCGCAAGAAGTCAACATGACGGCCGACATCTCCCTGTGGAAGTCTGAAAACGGCCTGACACCCGATGAACGCACCATCGTTATGCGCTCACTGGGTTTCTTCTCCACCGCCGACTCGCTGGTGGCAAACAATCTCGTGCTGGCGCTGTACCGTCACATCACCAATCCCGAGTGCCGCCAGTACATCCTGCGTCAAGCCTTCGAAGAAGCCATCCACACCCACGCCTATCAGTACTGCATCCAGTCGCTGGGCATGGATGAAGGTGAAGTCTTCAACATGTACCGCGAGATCCCCAGCGTCGCCAAGAAAGCCTCGTGGGCGCTCAAATACACCCAGAATCTCAGCAACCCGGCCTTCCATACCGGGACCCCAGAGAACGATCAATTGCTGCTGCGCAACCTGATCGCCTTCTACTGCGTACTCGAAGGCATGTTCTTCTACTGCGGCTTCACCCAGATCCTCTCCATGGGCCGTCGTCAGAAGATGACCGGTGTCGCCGAGCAGTTCCAGTACATCCTGCGCGACGAATCCATGCACCTGAACTTCGGCATCGACGTGATCAACCAGATCAAGATCGAAAACCCGCACCATGAAATCTGCCCTTGTAACTGATGGGTGAGCCAATCACGGGTCAGTTCGAGGCGTTGTCGTGTCGCACGTAAATATTCACGATAGGGTTCAGCATGTGTTGCGCCCAGTGCCTGTTTTAA
>JASLEL010000192.1 GCA_030151145.1 Aquirhabdus sp.
CGACACGGATGATGATCCGGTCAATGCACCAGAACGCCCATCAGAAGCATCGTCCAGAGCTGGTCAGCCCGTCTCACGCGTGGTGGTGCATGGCGAGCGCAGGCGCAAGAGCTATCAGGCGTCTCGCGCCAGCACCGCCACCAAGACCACGGCACGCCTGCATGATGTGCCGCAGACCGTCAATGTCGTGACTCAAGCCGTGATGCGTGACCAGAATGCCGCATCCATGCAGGATGCCCTGATCAATGTGCCGGGGCTCAGCGCCAGTGTGGGTGACGGTCAGCGCGATCAAAACGTGATTCGCGGCTTCCTGAATATCACCGATCAATACGTAGACGGAGTCAGGGATGATGCGCTGTATTTTCGCGATGTCTCGAATATCGAGCAGATCGAGGTCCTCAAAGGCCCGGCTGCCGTCCTCTACGGACGCGGCTCGGCAGGCGGGATTATTAACCGTATTACCAAGAAACCCGTCGCCAATCCGGTCGATGAAGTCGGCGTACTGTTGGGATCGCGTGGCGAACATCGGGCCGAATTCGATCTCGGTGGCGTCAGTACGAACCAGCGTGTGCAGTACCGCGTGACGGGCGCGGCTGAAGATTCATCGAGCTTCCGCGATGGTTACTTTCTGCAGCGAGAGACCGTCGCGCCATCCGTCAAGTTCCTGCTGTCGCCCGATACCACGCTGCTGTTTCAGGCCGATTATCTGCGAGATAAACGCCTCGCCGATCAAGGCCTGCCCAGCTATCACGGGCGGCCTGTCGATGTACCGATCAAGACCTACTATGGCGCGGCCAACGGGCGTGATCGTGCTTATGTCGAGTCGGAGATCACCAGTGGCACCGTGACGCTGGATCATCGCATCAGTGATGCGCTCAAGTTTCACTCCGTGCTGCGGGCCTATGACTACACGCTGGACCGTAACTACACGACGCCAACCGTCAATGAGAGCAAAGGTAACGTCGCCATCGCACAAACCCACCGCGCGCGCGATGAAAAAGGCATCTACTGGCAGAATGAGCTGTCACAGACACTGAATGTCGCCGGACTGCAGCATGACATCCTCTATGGTCTAGAGCTTGGACATCAGGATAAAAGCGAAGTCCTCTATAGCAAAAAAAATGTCGCAACCTATAATCTGTTTGCACCACAGCTCATCGACTTAAGCCCACTCCCCGGCAACCTCGCACCGAGCAATAACAACAAAAGTAATTTCGATATTCTGGGCCTGTACCTACAGGACCAGATCTCGCTGACCTCCCACTGGAAGCTGCTGGGTGGGGTGCGTTTTGATCAGCTCAAGCAGCAGCGCGACGACCTGACCCCAGCCAATATGGACCTCAATCGCACCGACCGCACATGGTCACCGCGGATTGGGCTGGTCTATCAGCCGGTTGATCCGTTATCACTCTATGTCTCCTACAGCCAGTCGTTCCAGCCAATCTCGGATGCTTTTACCTTCTACGCCAATAGCGATCAGCTCAAACCCACCGAGACGCGTAACAAGGAAATCGGCGCGAAATGGGACATCAATCCACGTCTGAGCATGACGACCTCGCTGTTTGAGATGTCACAAACCAATATCCAGAATCAGGACCCCAATAACCCTTTGCTTGCGATCCCCATCGGCGAACAGCGCACACGCGGCATCGAGTTGTCCCTTGCCGGACAGTTGGCACCGCGCTGGGACGTGCTGGCCGGGTATAGCTACATGAAAAGCGAAATCCTGAATTCGACAGCGAAGACCTCCACCGGGCAATCATTCACAGGCAATGAAGCCTCGCTGACGCCTCGACATAGCTTTAACCTGTGGCTCAAGCATACGCTGGATCACGGCTTCTACGTTGCGGTTGGCGGTAAATCTGAGTCGGCGCGCTTTGCCTCGGCAGACGATCTGACCACTTTGCCGGGCTATGCGGTGGTCAATCTCGGAGCGGGCTATGAGTCGCGTCGCTTCGACGTCACGGCGACCCTGCAAAATCTGCTCAATCGCCAATACTTCATCGCAGGACATAGCGGCGCCAATGATTACAACATGCCGGGACAGCCGATCAGTCTCGTGGTCGGTGCTCGATATCGGTTCTGATACTCACATCAGACCGCTTGTGGCAGCGTGCTGCGAGCTTGAGAACATGTGATGGTTTTGTCTTGAATATGTTGAGAGCATGCTTTTAGCAAAAAGCATGCTCTCCTATCCGTCCCCGGTCATGACATTGCGACAGATTCCGGTGACAGAACGACGTCTGGACATCGGGTGCGACTTTGTTGAGCACCGCTTGATGATTTGCGCCTAAACCACATGAAATCACTCATCCGCTGTGCTCCTGTCCAGCCCACTTGGCATGATGCCAGACCCGTGCTTCGCCATCTGACTAAAGGTCGATTTCTGAGGAAATCCCACCAATCCGGATAACCGGTTCAGCAGGATTTGGGCTTGTTTTCAGATATTGCAGCGCTCGCTTGTGATCTTTGATTCTCTCAAGGATTCAAAGGCCTCGCATCACGCAACAAGCTCCCGTAGAAGACCTGCTGCGTGCCTAAATCATGCCGACTGACTGGCCTCCTGCCCGCCAGACACCACAGGCGCTGCCTGCGACTCCACTGGTCGGACGCGACGAACCCAGAGGATCGCAAGCAGTGAAATCACAGTCGCCACAATACCCACAGTGCCATAGCCTGTGATCTGACCCTGCGCGTTCATGGACAGCATCGCACCACCCACCCACGCGCCGATTCCGACACCCAGCGACATCACGGCGCTGTTCACACTGAGGAAGGCCCCCCGCTGTGCAGGTGCAGGTACGGTTGTCAGCAACGCCTGCATCGGCACCATGCGCCCCGACACCAGCACCATAAAGACCGGGAAGAACAGCAGCATGAAGACAAATGAGACATTCGGCAGATGCGTGATACACAGTACCGGGATCAATGACAAGGCGACAATGACGCGAAACACCCAATGTTT
>JASLEL010000214.1 GCA_030151145.1 Aquirhabdus sp.
AGGTGGCCGTGATGGATCTGCCCGGGCTGGGGCGTTCCGGTAGCCATGATTCGACAGTGGAAAACCAGCGCCAGTTTATCGATGCTGCCGCTGCGCTGCTGGCTTCTGACAGTGTGGTGATTGCGCATTCGCTGGGCTGCAGCTTTGCATTGGATCTGGCCAAACAGCATCCTGACAAGATCGCGCGCCTGATCCTGATCTCGCCTTATTTTGTGCAGGCCCGCGCCGCCAAGATGTTCCGCACACAGGCGATCTCTCACCTGATTTTCCGCTATGTGCCGAAAGACATGATTGCCAAAGACCTGCATCCGGATGGGCAGCAGAATCTGTCGGTTTACTATGCGATGGACTCGCTGCGTCGGGCCTCTGTACCTCAGCATATCAGCGCGTATATGCACCGGATCAGCCTGCCTGAGCAGCGTGCGACTCAGACAGCGTTGCTGGACGAGCTGGCATCCAAGATCGAAATCATCGTAGGTGAGAAAGACCCGATCGTCTCTGCGATCAATCCGGCCATCCCCGTGCATATCATTGCCGGTGCCGGGCATAATCCACATGTCACGCATGTGGATGCGGTGTCTGACTATCTGGCACCGGCCGCGCTGTCCAAGTCTGACAGCGCTACCGTCCAGTGATGTTAGCCTCGTGATATCTGATGGTGCCCGGGTACAGCTCTATGTGTGCCCGGTTGCACGAGTCCCACCAGACCATCGCATACAGCATCATTATCTCGGCCTGTTAAGCGCAGCAGAAAAGCGCAGATATGATCAGTATCGGCCTGAGGTGGCCTATGTCTTCTTGGTTGCTCGGGTACTGCTGCGGTCTATCCTTGCGACGAGGCTGGGTATAGCACCACATGCGGTCAACATCCAGCTCCATCCTGATGGCAAGCCTTTTGTACAGGCGAGTCCTCCGCTTTATTTTAATCTGGCGCATGCTGACGATGTGATCATCCTTGCGGTGACGGAGGCAGGCGAGGTCGGGGTCGATGTCGAGCGTGCGAATCCTGCGTTTGACTGGATGCGCGTGGCGAGTGTGTTATCGCCGCATGAGATGGAATGGATTCGGGCGTGTGAGGGGGGAGATTCCGCTAGCGTAAATCGGCGTTTCTTTCAGATCTGGACCTTGAAAGAAGCGTACGTCAAATGTACAGGCGAGGGGATCCAGCGAGACTTGCATACGCGTAGCTTGCATGTGACGTCTGATCAGCAATGGACGCTGCACCGGGGTGAGGCGGATCGGGAGGTGGCGGGGTATCGCTTTAAGACCGGTGTGTATGCGCGGGACTTTATCTACGCGGTCTGTCTTGCGCAGGGCGCTGCTCAGTCAGCGTTCGCACTGGAGGTGTATCAGACGATACCGTGCATATCCACGCATCTGATGAGCGTTCCAGCCTGATCCGGTTTGGTAGGGCAACAGGCTGTTCGCTGCAAGTGCGTTTTTTCACCTGATCAGGCTAAGGGCTTACCGTACCTGCGCCAAGTGCTTGGGCATGATAGGCGATATGCTCGCCGATAAAGCTCGCAATGAAGTAATAGCTATGATCGTAGCCCGGGCGCATATGCAGCGTCAGGGGATGGCCCGCCTGCTCACAGGCGGCTGTGAGCAGATCTGGGCGCAGCTGGGCCAAAAACTCATCATCCGTCCCCTGATCAACAAGCAGCGGCAGGCGTTCGATTGCCGATGCGATCAGCTCGACCGTGTCAAAAGATTTCCACAGTGCAGAATCATCACCCAGATAGGTGCCGAGGGCTTTTTGTCCCCAAGGCACCTGTGTCGGCGCAACGATGGGAGCGAATGCCGAGACACTGCGGTAGCGTCCCGGATTGCGTAGGGCAATGCTGAGCGCGCCGTGTCCACCCATCGAATGTCCACTGATCGAGCGGGCTTCGGTCACGGGAAAGTGCGCTTCGATCAGCGCGGGCAACTCATGCACCACATAGTCGTGCATACGATAGTGCGCAGCCCATGGCGCTTGAGTGGCATTGACATAGAAACCCGCACCTTGCCCCAGGTCATAGGCTGGATCGTCGGCGACATCCGGTCCGCGTGGGCTGGTGTCCGGTGCCACGATCACGATACCGTGCTCACTGGCATAGCGCTGCGCACCGGCTTTGGTCATGAAATTCTGCTCAGTGCAGGTCAGACCGGACAGCCAGTAGAGGACGGGCAGCTTATGCGACAGTGCCTGCTCGGGCAGGTAAATCGCAAAGCGCATGCTACAGCCCAGCACTGCCGAATCATGCTCATAGACGTCTTGCCAGCCATTAAAGCAGGCACGATGTTCGATCCGTTTCACGGCGACTCCTTGAGATCAAATGGGAGAGGGACGGGCCTAAGTGATCGGGCCCGACCGGTCGTGCGGGATTAATAATGAATGACACTGCGGATGGATTTGCCTTCATGCATGAGGTCAAAGGCATGATTGATCTCATCCAGCGGCATGGTGTGCGTGACAAAGGGCGCAAGCTCAATCTTGCCTGCCATCGCATCTTCGACCATGCCGGGCAGTTGCGAGCGACCCTTGACACCGCCAAATGCGGTGCCTTTCCAACTGCGTCCCGTCACGAGCTGGAAGGGACGAGTCGAGATTTCCTGACCGGCACCGGCAACACCGATGATGATCGACTGTCCCCAGCCGCGATGGGCACATTCGAGTGCGGCACGCATGACGTTGACATTGCCGATGCATTCAAACGTATGGTCTACCCCCCAGCCGGTCATCCCGACGATGACTTCCTGAATCGGCTTGTCATGGTCCTTGGGATTGACGCAGTCGGTGGCCCCAAATTGACGTGCGAGCTCAAATTTAGATGGATTAGTGTCGATGGCGATGATGCGTCCGGCTTTGGCCTGACGCGCACCCTGCAGCACGGCAAGGCCGATACCACCTAAGCCAAACACGGCGACCGAGTCACCTGCCTGTACTTTGGCCGTGTTATGCACAGCGCCGATACCAGTGGTGACCCCACAGCCCAACAGGCAGACATGTTCGGGATTGGCATCTGGATTGATCTTGGCGAGCGAGACTTCAGCGACCACAGTGTATTCGCTGAAGGTCGAGCAGCCCATATAGTGATAGATCGGCTGACCGTTATAGGAGAAACGCGACGTGCCATCCGGCATGACGCCTTTACCTTGTGTGCTACGTACGGCGACACACAGATTAGTCTTGCCTGACTTGCAGAACAGACACTCGCCGCACTCTGCGGTATACAGCGGGATCACATGATCGCCCGCTTTGACCGAGGTGACGCCTTCGCCGACCTCAACCACGATACCCGCACCCTCATGACCCAGCACCACCGGAAACAGACCTTCAGGATCATCCCCCGACAGGGTGAAGGCATCGGTATGACATACGCCGGAGTGGGTGATCTTGATCAGGACTTCGCCTTGCTTGGGTGGCGCGACATCAATATCGACGATTTGCAGGGGTTGACCGGGTCCGAATGCAACAGCGGCACGAGATTTCATGACAGTCCTTTTGCGACGAGAGGAGAGAGGGGATTCAGGCAATGCGCCGAGCCGTGATCAGCGTATGCGGCTGCCACTATAGCGTACCCTCAGCGGCAATGACAATTTTATCCCTGACCCAAAGGGTAACGCCTTGTATAGAGGTATTTCTATGCGCTGATGTGATCTGAGATGGCCGTTTAATGCGGGCGCTCCATACCTATCATGCTGGATACGTATAAGAGCACCCCGGACGACGTGGCGTCCGGGGTGGGGAGAAAGCGGATATTAATCCTGAATGCGCCGCCAAGGCTTGGCGTCTTCGAGCGCATAGGCCAGCTCCAGCAGCATGCGCTCACTGCCGATGGCCCCGGTCAGTTGCACACCGACGGGTACGCCCTGATCGGTTGCGCCCATCGGCAGGGAAATCGCCGGACTGCCAGCGACATTCTGCAGTGGTGTAAAGGAGGCAAACTGCAGCAAGCGGTCGAAGTGCTGCTCAAACGGCTGCGCGGGTGACAGATAGCCCAACTCCGGGGCCGAGTAGGCGGTGACCGGTGTCAGGATCGCATCGTAATCCTGAAACACGGACATGCTCTCGCGTGCGGCCTGCTTGAGTCTGCGCAGTGCAAACGGGGTGTGATGGAGTCGTTTGCGATAGTGGCTGGCGAGTCCATGCGTGAGGTTGTCGAGGAGTGCCGGATCAAAGCTTTTGCCAAAGATCTGATTACCCAAGGTCGAGAGCAGATAGGCCAGCATGCCCCAGTACAGTGTGAAGTCGTCGGTAAAGCTATGCGATACCGGAAATGGAATCTCCTCCACATGATGACCCATAGATTCAAGCAGACGTGCGGTCTCCCGAACCGTGGCTTGCGTCACTAGATCGGTTTCGGCGTGGGTGATTGAATGCATCAGCAGGCCAATCCTGCGCGGACGGGCGTGACCCATCTGCACCAGACCAATCGGCGGCAGGATACCCGGATAGATGCGCTCCATCTCGGCCATATAATGTGCAGTATCGCGGACACTGCGTGTGACGACCCCTTCAGACAGGATATTGATGGGCAGCAGACGGACGATCGGATCTACGGCGTGGCGTCCGCGTGAGGGCTTCATGCCGATCACGCCGCAGCAGGCCGCCGGGATACGGATCGAGCCGCCGCCATCATTGGCATGGGCAATCGGCACCACACCGGCGGCAACCAGCGCAGCGGACCCACCGGACGAGCCACCGGTCGAGTAGTCGGTATGCCATGGATTGCGTACTGAAGCACGTCCTTGATATTCGGTGCTGGCATTGAGGCCAAATTCGGGCAGCTTGGTCTTGCCCAGTACGACAAAGCCCTGCTTCAGATAATCCTGAGTAAAGAGCGTACTGCTTTTGGCCGCAGGGGCGGTAAAGGCCGAGGAGCCGAGATGGGTGGGCAGGCTCTTGAAATTGACATTGTCTTTGAGGAAGGTGGGAATACCCTGAAAGAGTGGCTGCGAGGCATGCTGCACCATACCGGGTTGAGCGCGGATCAAGGTCTCGCGCAGGTATTCGCTTTCGCGGCGATAGGCATAGCGAATGGCTTTGTCAAAGCACTCAACTTCAATGGCATTCAGGGTTGAGTTGACACGTTCGGCGCGCTCAATGGCGGCGCGACAGGCTTCAACGATGCCGATCTGACGATTTTGAATGCGTTGGGCGATAGCGACGGCATCCAGATCTCCAAGCGCATCATTGCTAAAGGCATGGATACGCGTGGTCGGATGATCCTGACCCGAGGGCGACGCTTCAGGCATCGGTTGCGCGGACATATCGCTGTGCTCGGGCAGTGGCCGCGAATGATGGTGCGCTGCTTGCTGTGTGTCCGTGTGGACAGCCGTATTCATTATCATATTTCCCTAATTATTATAATGACTCATCATACACTAGCAGATTTGGATTTTTTGACAATACCCGCCTGTCAGGATAGTCAAAAAAGAATCGTTGTATGTATAGGAAAAGCTTGGATTCTTGTCTGGAAATGAGAAAGGTTTGGACATCCGGCAGACGAACCCCACGAGATATCCGTTGTACGGTCATCTGCATCCGTCGCCAAGGATATGAGTCGATTAAGAATGAAGTGGTGCTTGTCGCTTCCTGCTGACGCTGTAATCGGATTATACGACTGGATACACGGGTTCGAACTGGATTTATCGGCTGCTATCTCGACCTATGGGGGCGCATCCGCTACTGAGTTGTGCCTTGTTTTGATGTGAGTCAAATACTTTTCTGGGTGAGCTGCTGGTATATTTTTTGGTCTGTGCTAGTCTGTGGTTATGAGGCGTCTGTGCAAGGAATGCACAAGACGAGCGTGATCAAAAAATAAAAAACAGATCAGGACATCATGAACATCACCGACAAGACATTGCTGCAGCAGATGCGCATTACCGAGTCTGAGGTCGAGAGTCGTAAAGCGTTGCTGTCATTCACCAGTCAGGATGTGGACGCCTTACGGGCGTGCAGTCCGTTTATTCACGACAATCTCGAATCCATCGTCACCGAGTTTTATCGACAGCAGACCAGCATCACCGAGATCGCCCTTCTGATCGGTGATGCCGATACGCTCTCGCGTTTGCGCTATGCCCAGCGCAAGTACATCATTGATATCTTCAGCGGAATCTATGATCTGGAGTATGTCAATAACCGTCTGCGGATTGGTCTGGTCCACAAACGGATCGGGGTGGAGCCCAAGCTGTATCTGTCCGCTGTGTATACGTTAAAGAAACTGTTGCGTACAGCGATCTGTACCCATTGTTCGGATGGTGAGCAGTGTGTGATGACATTGGATGCGTTTGAAAAAATCATGCTGTTTGATGTGACCTTTGTCTTTGAGACCTATATCCGTAGTCTGGTCTCTGAGATCGAGATCGCCAAAGACCGATCAGAACGCTATGCGCGGGAAATGGAAGAACGCAAACTGGAGTTGGAGCAGATTTCGTCGACTGATCCGCTTACCGGGCTTTTGAATGCGCGTCATATCAAAGAGGTGGCGACCACGATACTGCGTGCCGCGCAGAGTCGGGCTGAGCCAGTGACGTTTATCTTTTTTGATATTAATAATTTTAAACAGATCAATGATACGCATGGTCATCAGCAAGGTGACGAGGTGCTCAAGGCGGTGAGTGTCGCCATCCGATCCGTAGTCCGTGAAAAAGATCACTGTTTTCGCTATGGTGGCGATGAGTTTCTACTGATGCTGCCGAACTGCACAGAGCAGGCAGCGGGTGATGTACTGATTCCGCGTATCAATGATGCTTTGCACCGACATCTGCCCGATGTGGCGATGTCGATGGGACTGGCACAGGCCGGGCCGAATCTGTATCCGGACATTGAGCATATCCTGCAGCAGGCCGATGCCAATATGTATGCGATGAAGCGCATGAGCAAGCAGGAAAGCTGACTCGGCCTCTAGGCGCGAGTCAGCAGGCAGTCTCTTTTTTTGGACTTAAT
Source organism: Aquirhabdus sp. (assembly GCA_030151145.1). Taxonomy (GTDB): domain Bacteria; phylum Pseudomonadota; class Gammaproteobacteria; order Pseudomonadales; family Moraxellaceae; genus Aquirhabdus. Next base: position 6,935 of record JASLEL010000214.1, read on the forward strand.
GGCTGTGGTGATGGTCATGGCTGTCATGGCCATGCTCATGGTGATGACCGGCACCTTTCAGGCAGTTTTCATCATCAGCGACATGGTCAGCGACGGCCTGCACTTCGATCTCGATCTTGTATTCCGAGTCGATCAGTTTGGCACCGACGGTGGCGCGGGCAGGGCTGTAGCCTTCGGGTACCCAGTCTTCCCAGACCGAATTCATGGCGGCATAGTCGCCAGCGGAGGCCAGATAGATGCGTGCGGAGACGATGTCTTTTTTGGTGGCGCCGACATGAGACAGTAGACGGTCAATAAAGCGCAAAATCTCGCGTGTCTGGCCTGTGATGTCGAGTGCGGTGTTTTCTGCGACTTGTCCCGAAATAAAAATCAGATTGGCCGTGCCGACATGCGCAACGGTCATTTCACTAAAACGCGGTCCCATTTCGTGGCGAGTAATGGCTACCATCGTGATTCTCCTGAAAGTTCCCCTGAGTTCCTTAAACGATGATGTCCGGTGTCATATCGTGGTTTTTTACCGTAACGACAGATACCGTGTGCTGGACATCAGATCTGGTTATTCAATATCTTTGTGTAGGGCAGGCGCAGATGACTGCGCCTGATCCCCAAACGGAGTGTTTATAAGCAAATCATACGCCAACTATGGCGGTCAGGCGACTCCAGACCGCAGATAGATGCATGATTATGGTGCGCTCTTGGTCTGTGCCGACCACCAGCCACCGCCTAAAGCCTGAAACAGCGCTGCAGAATCCTGCAGGCGGTTACCCTGCGCTTGGGCGAGCGCCAACTGTGCCTGCAGATTGGTTTGTTCGATAGGCAGCAGGGTGGCACGGCTGATATCGCCGAGCTGATACTGCTTGCGGGCCAGTTCTAGACTCTTTGCGTTCGCCGTAGCGGCATGGGCCGCCGTGATATAGCCAGACTGATCTGCCTGAATCGATTGCAGCACATCGCCGACATTCTGAAAAGCACCGATGACAGTGCTCTGATATTGTGCGGCCGCACCCTCATACGCAGCGCGTGCTGCACGTTCTCGGTGCTTGAGCGCACCACCATCGAACAGCGGCTCTGAAATATTGGCACCCACCGTCCAGAACTTGGTCAGGGATTTGAACAGGTCGGCAAATTTCTCTGCGGAAGTGCCCAGATTGGCGCTCAAGCTGATCTCTGGCAGTCGATTGGCAACGGCGACACCGACATTGGCACTGGCTGATTGCAACATGGCTTCGGCGACCCGGATATCGGGACGACGTTCCAGTAGCGTAGACGGCAGTGTCTGCGGCAACTCCGGTGGCAGGGTCAGATGATCGAGCGTGAACTCGGCATCCAGATGATCGCCCGGATACACGCCTGCCAGTGACTTGATCAGGTCGCGCTGGATGGCAAGCTGTTTCTGCAGCGGGGGCAGGGTGGCTTCGGCGGTGGCCTGTGCTGCTTCTTGCGTCGCCATGTCATTATCCGACATCTGGCCCAGCGCACGGGCGCGACGGGTGATCTCGGTCAGTTCACGCTGTCGCGCTATCGCATCTTGTGTCAGGCGGATTTGTTCGCGCAGTACGGCTTCCTGAATCGCGGCATTGACGACATTGCTGATCAGGGTCAGGTAGGTGACCTCAATCGTGTAGCGGTCGGCATCTGCTTCGGCTTTGAGTGCCTCGACCTGACGCCGGTTGGCACCCCAGACGTCCAGTGTATATGCGGCATTGAGCTGCGCTGTATGCAGGTTATACACATAGGCATTGGAGGCCAGCGGACTGGCGAGTGGACTGGCAATGCGCTGTCGGGTCGGATTATAGCTGACCGAAACCGACGGGAGGAATGCCGCTTGCTGGGCTTTGACATTCTCGATGGCCTGCTTCAGGTTGGCCTGTGCGATGGCAACCGAGGGGTTGTGCGTCAGGGCTTGCTGAATCAGGGCATTGAGCGCGTCAGAGTGAAAGGCCTGCCACCATGCCGCCGGGATATCCTGCTGTACGTAGGTCTGTGCCGGGCTGGCGGCCTCTGCGATTGGCAGCGCCGGGGTTTCGGTATATGCCGCAGGCACTGGCGTGGCTGGGCGCTGGTAGTTTGGACCGACACTGCAGCCCGCCAGAAGCACGCCGATGGACAAGCTCAGCATGGTACGGATGCGGGATGGACTGCCAGTCGATACGAGGGTGAACTTTTTCATTAGCGATGGCTCCGGAGACGTGGCAGGTTCCATTTTTTCTTGTCGAAGGTATGCTCCATCACATAATACAGCGTGGGGAGAATAAACAGCGTCAACAAGGTGGAGACGATCAGACCACCTACCACGACGGTCGCAAGGTTACGCTGGACATCGGTACCAACGCCGGTTGCCAGCGCCGCAGGCAGCATCCCGATCGAGGCGACGGTCGCGGTCATGAGGACCGGACGCAGACGTTCACTCGCCGCGATGACGATGGTTTGATCCAGTGGCAGACCTTCACCACGGACCCGCCGGAAGTTGGCGACCATGATGATCCCGTTCTGCACTGACACGCCGAACAGGGCAATAAAGCCCACCGCACTGGCGACGTTTAAGGTATTGCCCGTGACATTGAGCGCGATCAGACCGCCCAAGGTCGCCAGTGGCACGACACCCAAAATCAGCAATGCCTGACGGATGCGACCAAACTGGAAGTAGAGCAGGGCCGCCATGATGCCGATGACCAGGACCATGATAAAGGCGAGACGTTTTTCGGCACGCGCCTGACTTTCAAACTGACCAGCCCACTCCAAACGATACAGGGAAGGATCGAGTTTGACTTCGGCATTGATACGTTGCTGCGCTTCGGCAAGGTACGAGGTCAGATCGCGACCACGATTGTCGATCCGTACGGTGATCTGACGGTCGCCATGCTCGTGAGAGATCGTGCTCTCACCGGTTTGCAGCCGGATATCTGCGACCTGAGCCAGTGGAATCTTGGCACCGCTGGCGCTGTTAAGCAGCAGGCTGCCAATTTCACTGGTGCTATTTTTGGCGGATTTCGGGAAACTCAGTGTGACGTTGTACTGACGGTCATCGACATAGATCGGAATAATCGGTGCACTGCCGATGCCGGTCTGGATCAGCGCTGCGATATCCGCAGTGTTGATGCCGTAGCGGGCCGCCGCTTCGCGATTCACTTTGATCATCACCTGCGGGATCGGTGGCTCCTGAAAGAGCGATGCCGATGCCGTACCACGGATCGAGTGCAGAATGTCTACGATCTGATTGCCGATGCGGCGTGACTCTTTTAAGTCCGGACCATAGACACGCAGCACCAGCGGGCTGTGTGCACCGCCGACGGCATCTTTGACGCCGTCGATGATCGGTTGGCTGATCCCGATATCGTAGCCGGGCATCTGTTTGAACTCATCCCCCAGTTTTTTGATGAACTGCGCTTTGGTCTCTCCGGCAGGCCACTCGCTGTAGGGTTTCAGGCCGACTGGCATTTCGATATGGGACGGGGTCCAAGGATCGGTTCCGTCATCACTGCGCCCGGTCTGGGTGATGGCATAGGAGATTTCCGGGTGCTTGAGCAGCATGCGGCGCAGGTCGGTGGCCATTTCACTGGCTTTGTCGAGCGAGATCCCCGTCGGCATCTGCACCTGCAGCCACAGGGCGCCTTCGTCCAGCTCAGGCAGGAATTCCTGACCGGTACGTGCTGCGAGCAGCACTACGATGACCAGACTGACGATGGTGGCCGCATAGATCACGACCGGGCGGGCCAGCAGGAAGGTCAGTGTATTGCGGTAGCGATTGGTCAGCCAAATCAGGGGTTTATTTTCAAAGATCTTTTTGGGCTTTTTGAGTGCCACATAGGCCAGACCCGGAATGATGGCAATCGCACAGATCAGCGCACCCAAAAGGGCATAGCCGACGGTATAGGCCATCGGCGTAAAGAGCTTGCCTTCGGCGCGTTCAAAGGCGAACAGCGGCAGATAGGCGGTGATGATGATCAGGGTTGCTATGAAGATCGGACGACCGACATAGCTTAAGGTCTCGAGTATGTCCTGTTCCTCAAGTACGCGATCCGGCTCTTCTTCACGCCGCCTCAGGATCGCCTCCATGACCACGATGGCACCATCCACGATGATCCCGAAGTCAATCGCGCCCAGTGAGAACAGATTCGCAGGCATATTGGTGACGTTCATCAGGATAAAGACCGTGACCAGCGCGGCAGGAATCGCCACCGCAGCCACGATCGCACTGCGCGGGCTACCGAGGAACAGGATCAGCACGATCAGCACCAGTCCGACGCCCTCCATCACGGTATGCGAGACTTTGTTGACGGTCAGCTCGACCAGATCGTCGCGGTCGATATAGGGCACGATCTTGACGCCCATGGGGGCGAGGCGTTTATTCAGCTCGATGACCTTGGCGTGTACGCCTTCCAGAACCACGGATGGATTCTGATATTTCAGCATCTGTACGATGCCCTCGATGGTGTCCGGGTTATAGTCTTTACCCAGAATGCCTTCGCGTTCCTGATGGCCGATGGTGAGTTTGCCGATGTCACGGATCAGTACGGGTGTGCCTTTGTTCTGATTGACAACGACAGTCGCCAGATCATCCAGCGAATGGACCTGTCCAATCCCGCGGACGACATAGCTTTGCTCGCCGCGGGCTATACGGCCACCGCCGGCATTGGCACTGTTGCTATTCACCGCAGTGACGACATCGTTGAGGACGATACCGTACTGCTGCATCTTGGCCGGGTCCAGCTCAATGCGGAATTCTTTGGTAAAACCACCGAAGTTATTGACGTCTGCGACCCCAGCGACCTGCTTGAACGCAGGTTCGACGATCCAGCGCTGGATCTCGGAGAGTTGCATCAGGTTTTTGTTTTCAGACTCAAGCGTATAGCGATAGATCTCGCCCGCAGCACTACTGACGGGGTCCAGACTGGGCGTGATGCCTGTGGGCAGGGTCACGCTGTTAATACGCTCCATCACGCGCTGACGGACGAAGTAATCATCCTTGCCATCAAACACCAGCGTGATCAGGGACAGGGCAAAGGTCGAGCTGGAACGGACGGTGATCACCCCGGGGGTATTAAACAATGCACGCTCAAGCGGGGTGGTCACCTGTTGTTCGATCTCTTCGGCAGCCAGACCCGGCACCTGAGTCGTGACCTGAACGGTCACATCAGACAGCTCCGGATAGGCCTCAACCTTCATGATCTTCCACGAGTACATCCCGTAGAATGCGATCAGGATCGCCAGCACCCAAGTCAGGTGTCTACGTCGGAAAAACAGCGTAATCAGCTGGTTAATCATTCAGAAGCACTCCACCGCTGATGACGACGCGATCGGTCGGCGCAAGGCCAGACACGATCTGGACCAGTTGATCTGTTTCGCTGCCCAGTTCCACGGTTTTGCGGGTATAGGTGCCGGGTTTGACTTCAACAAACACCGTGACGGTGTCGTTGTTCATCAGCAATGCCGAAGGTGGCACGCTGACCTGATTTTGCTGCACGCTTTCGATCTGCACGGTGGCAAACATATTGGGCTTCAGCTTCATGCCGGGATTGGCGAAGACAATACGTGCTTTGCTGCGGCGGGTGTCACTGTCCAGTACGCTACTGACCGTGTCGATATGACCGTGGAAGACCTGACCGGGATAGGCGGCAAGCAGCACATCGGTCGCAAGTCCGGGATGCACTTCGCTTAAGCGTGCTTCGGGAATGTTGGCCGTGACCCAGACCTGATCCAGATTGGCAATGGTCATGATGGCGGCGGTATTGTCATTCATATAGGAGCCGACACCGATATTGAGTGCCGTAATGTCACCCGAGATCGGCGCGATGATCGGCAGCAGCGCCTGATTGCCAGACTTTGCGTTGGCGGCATCTCCGCCCAGTGTGCGCAGGCGCTGGGTGGCGCGGTCGTATTCGGATTGCGCCTGGACCGTGGCGCTTTGCGCGGCTTCCAGATCCTTGGTGGCATTGGCGCCGGCGACATTGACGCCTTGGGCACGCTTGAGCGCTTTCTCGGCCAGATGCAGACTGTCGGTGGCTTTGGCAACATCGGCGCGGGCTTGTGCCAGATCTCCAGAGCTGACTTCGGCCAGTACCTGGCCTTTCTGCACATGATCGCCCAGTTTGACGTTGAGCTTGACCAGACGTCCGGCGAGTGGCGGCTCGATATTGGCACTCAGCGCGCCGTTGGCTTCGACCATGCCGGGGAAGCTTGCGACATGCTCGGCGGAGCCCGCCGTGACCGGCGCAACTTTCAGGTGATCTTTGAGCGGGGAGTCGTTGGGCACGATGTACTCATTGCCCTGATGGGTAAACATGACCGGATCGTTGCTCGGTTTTTTGTCATTAGCTGCCTGAGAATGGTGTGACGGTGCGATCCATGCCAGCACCGCGAGACTGCATATCCCGATTGCCAAGGTTGTTTTAGGGGTCAAAAGCTGACGGCTAGGACGTGGATTGGATGAAG
>JASLEL010000254.1 GCA_030151145.1 Aquirhabdus sp.
AGGTCAGCCATGGCAGGAGTGAGTGGTTCTGAAACACCACGGCACGCTCAGGTGCTGGCCCCGCGATCTCGCGACCATTGCAGATCAGGGCTCCGGCAGTCGGCATGGTGAGACCCGCGATCAGATTAAGCAAGGTGGACTTACCACAGCCCGAATGCCCGATCAGCGAGACAAATTCACCCTTGTTGATCTTCAGGTTAATGTCACGCAGGGCTTCAAAGGTGCCTTTTTTGGTCTTGAAGCTCATGCCGACCTGCTCAATCGAGACATAGGCAGGCATCGAGAAGGGCTGGGCGACTACAGGATTTAAGGCTGCGCTGCTTGCGATTGCGAGTTCGTTCATGATGTAGCCTCCCCATGGGAAAACAGTTTAGTGATCTGAATCAGCAGTTGTTCGATGACCAGCCCCAGTATGCCGACCACAAAGATACCGACGATGATGTGGGCGTATTGCGAGTTCTGGTATTCATCCCAGACCCAGAAACCAATGCCTTTCCCACCGCTGACCATTTCAGCTGCTACGATCACGAGCCACGCCACACCGACCGACAGACGGATACCGGTCAATAAATAAGGCAAGGAGGCCGGCAGCAGGATCTTGGTAAAGACCTTCCATTCCGAGAGCTGCAGCACGCGGGCGATATTGAGATAGTCCTGCGGGATCTGCGAGACGCCTGCCGAGGTGTTGAGGATGATCGGCCAGATACTGGAGATAAAGATCACCCAGACCGAGGCGGGATTGGCGGCCTGAAACACCACCATCCCGATCGGCAGCCACGCCAGCGGTGAGACCGGCCGCAGGATGGAGATGATCGGTGCAAACATGCCATGCACAAACTTGACGCGCCCGATGATAAAGCCGAGCGGTATCCCAACCAGTGCCGCGAGACCAAAGCCGGTGCCTACGCGTCCTAGGGACGAGAGGATATTCCAGCCGATGCCCTGATCGTTTTCGCTCTCGATGTAGAAGGGATGGGCAAATAGCTCAGCGGCGGATTGCGCAGTCACCCAGGGGCTGGGCAGCGTTGGCCGATAGTGACTTAAGCAAGTCCAGCCGAGTAAGAACAGTGCAATGCCCACCAGTGGCGGAAAGCTGACTTTGATCAGGGTCTTGATCAGGTTTTTAAGCATCAGCACCTGCGCATTGGGCTGTGCAGGTAGCGCCTGCGATGCGGTGGCGGTCGCTGGGCTCAGATTAAGATCGCGGGTCTCGACAGGGTCCAGAGAGGCCGGTTTGATCGCCTCTAACGCTGCCGTATCCATATTCAGGGTATTTGCATCGTTACTCATGATGTCATCACTCATCGCGGTTAGGGTGGTCCCTTGAGTACGCAACCATACTCAAGGGGGAGCGTTGTATCAGGCCTTGATCGCAAAGCTTGCGGCATAGGCGGCGGGATTGGAGCCATCCCAGATCTTGCCGTCCATCAGTTTGCTTGAGCGCATCGGACTTGCCGGTACCGGGACCTTGACCTGAGATGCGGCTTGTTTATACAGGTCGATCTGGTTGATTTGCTTGGCGATGCCCAGATAGTCCACGTCGGTTTTCATCAGACCCCAGCGCTTGTGCTGGGTCATGAACCACATACCGTCGGACAGGAAGGGGAAGGTCACCTTGCCGTCGTCAAAGAACTTCATGTTGTTCGGATCGGTCCACTGGCGGCCTGCACCGTTGTCGTAGTGACCCATGAAGCGACCAGCGATGGTGTCGGTCGGGCAGTTGACATAGGATTTCTGCGAGATGATGGCCGCGACGCTGGCGCGGTTTTTAAAGTCATCCAGATAGCGTGAGGCTTCGAGCACCGCCATGAGCAGGGCGCGGGCGGTGTTGGGGTATTTTTCGACGAAGGCACGGGTACAGCCCAGTACTTTCTCGGGATGATTGGTCCAGATTTCCTGCGTGGTGGTGGTGGTAAAGCCGATGCCAAGTTCAATGGCACGTGCACCACATGGCTCGCCGACACAGAAGCCATCGGTGGTGCCGACCTGCATGTTGCTGACCATCTGCGGTGGCGGGACGGTGATGTTCTTTACGTCTTTCATGGGGTTGACGCCATTGGCCGCCAGCCAGTAGTTGAGCCACATGGCATGGGTGCCGGTCGGGTAGGTCTGGGCGAAGGTGAGTGATTTGCCGCTGGCGATATATTTCTTGAGGCCCGCACCATTGACCACACCCGCCGAGATCAGCTTGTTGGCCATGGTGATGGCCTGACCGTTGTGATTGATGCCCATGAGGACGGCCATCGGGGTCTGGGTCGCGCCGACACCGTTATTCACGGCATAAATCAGGCCGTAGAGCACGTGGGAGGCATCCAGCTCACCGCTGATGAGTTTGTCGCGCACACCCGCCCACGAGGCTTCTTTGGATAGCTCGATCGTGATACCATATTTCTTGTCGAGGCCGAGCTTGGATGCCATGACCACGGAGGCGCAGTCGGTGAGCGGAATGAAGCCGACTTTGACGACGGGTTTCTCCGGTGCATCGGAGCCTGCAGCATAGGCGGCTGAGGATGGCAGGATGAGTGAGCCTGCGGCACTGCCCACGCTGACGGCACCCGCAGCCAGCAGGGAGTGCTTCAGGAAGTCGCGACGGCTGTGTTCATTGCCGGGCGTGGCCTCTGTATTATCGGACGCGAGGGTGGTATTGACGCGGGTATGGCGCAGTTCTGTTTTCATCGTGTTCCCCCATTCTGGTTGCAGTCGTTAACGCGTTGGTCTAAGAATTGAGACAAAAAAAGTCCATACCGCCTATGCAGTATGGACGCCGTTGTCCGGAACCTTCTGTGTACAGGCTGCTATCCGCCCCTACGGATCGGGCCGCATCCGTCTGTCGCAGAGACTCACTGCAAGCCCATAGGGCTTGGCACTACGTCATCTGTCATCGGGTGCAGGATCTTGAACGCTTGTACACGTAATTTGTTTTAGCATCCACCGTTGGATGCCTACCTTTGAAATAGCATGAAGCATGCCAAGATAAACATAAAAAAATAAAATATTGATTTTGTTTAATAATAAAAAATTTATCTGACGGTCATAACGAATTTGTAGTGAATGTGCATGCTTTATGCACGTCTCTTTATCATGGATACGTGGCAGTGCGTGATCCAAAATGGGGGGGTGATCATGGTGCATGGTCATTTGTTGTGCAAGACGTCGGCTGATCATCTGACTGCGATACACTGGTGCAATACCTATGCGCACCACTCATACGGTGTTCGCCCTGCCTCTCATCTCCAACGTCCATAACCTGATCGACCAAGGTCCCAAGCGATGACTGAAAACCTAAAACCGTCACTGGATGCTGCTCCCTTGAGCGCAACGCATTTTTTGATCGCATCCAAGCAGATGGAGATCCAGAATCTGGAGTATTTCATCAGCATGGGGCAACTGGTGGTGATGGTCAGTGATCTGATCCATGCGCTGCAGCGCGAACGTGGTGCATCCAATCTCTACTTGGGTGCGCAGGCTGAGCATTTTGGTGACATGCTGGCGGAGTTCATCACCTCATCCGATCTGCAGGTCCGCGCCTTTGATGCCACGCTCAGACACATTTATCCTGACATGATGAAACAGACCGGCAATAGCCGTCTCTTAAACCGGATTGCCTATGCTTTGCAGCTGCTGGCCAATTTGCCGCAGTTCCGGGCTGACGTACTCGCGCTGCGCATTGCAACGCTGGATGCGATTCAGGGTTATAGCGAGACCATCAGCGGGCTCTTGGCGATCATCTTTGAGACGGCGGATGCTGCTGCTGATCCAACCATCGCTCGGGTACTGGTGGCACTGTTTAATCTCATGCATGGCAAGGAGCTGACCGGGCAGGAGCGGGCGCTGGGGTCCGGTGGATTTGCCGCAGGGCATTTCACGGCGAATCAGCGCGAGCGGCTACAGTATCTGATGGAGGCAGAGACGCGCTGTTTTGAGTGGTTCTGCGAGTTCGGCGATTCCAAGTCGTTGCAGCTCTGGCAGCATTATGCCGATTCGCCGTATCTGGTGGAGATTGAGCGCTTGCGCTGTATTGCACTCAGTGAGCAATCTGGGCAGATGAGTACGACGTTTGGCGACCAGTGGTTTCAGCTTTTGACCCAGCGGATCGATGATCTCAAGATGGTCGAGCTTGGGGTCGTGACCTATCTGCAGCGCCTGTGCGTGCAGCAGGTGAATGCCGCACGCGATCTGTTAACCGAGCATCAGGATCTGCTGC
>JASLEL010000176.1 GCA_030151145.1 Aquirhabdus sp.
TGCTGGAAAACCACATGACCAAGCGTAAGGTCGACATCCAGACCATGGACCCGCAAGACCCGAGCGCCTCGGGCAAATTCATCACCCAAGTGGTCAAACTCAAAGACGGCCTTGACCAAGATAGCGCAAAAAAAATTAATAAAGCCATTAAAGACAGCGGCATTAAAGTGCAAGCTTCGATTCAGGGTGACAAGATCCGCGTCACTGACAAGAAACGCGACACCCTGCAGCAGGTCATGGCATTCTTGAAAGAACAGCAGTTCGGCCTGCCCCTGCAGTTCAATAACTTCAAAGACTGATTCGTCACCGCACAACTCCCATCTACGCAGTGCTAAAGGAAGCCTGAATATGAGCAAGAACCTGATCGCCGCCACCGTCAATGCCACCAAAGCCCTGCCAGCGGGTATCCGCTCGCGCATCCTGACCGCCGCCTTCAGCCGTGCTGTGCCCTTCGTCGGCACTGCCGGTGTGCGCTATGAGCTCGTCACTCAGGACAAGGTGATCTGCAGTATCCGTAATCGCCGTCCGGTGCAGAACCACATCAATGGCGTGCACGCCGTCGCCATGGGCCTGATCGCCGAGACCGCAACTGGCTTTGTCACCGCGATGAACCTGCCTGACGGTGAGAAAATCGTGCTGATCAAATCCATGAAGCTCGAATACAAAAAAGTCGCCAAAGGCGATCTGACCGCCACCGCGACCCTCTCGCTGCGTGACCGTGAACTGATCGCCACCACCCCCAAAGGTACCGTAACCGTACCCTGCATCATCACCGATGAGACCGGCGAAAGCCCGGTCGAATGCGAAATGGTCTGGGCTTGGGTCTCGAAGAAACGCGAAGACAAACCCGCCGCCTAAGAGATACCAACCACCAAAAGACCGCTCCTCTGGGCGGTTTTTTTATTCCTCTCCATAATGCAGATGAGAATCATACGTGCCTTGCATCTGGTGAGAGATAGTCACAAATTGTAAAACATGAATCTGTTTCACTTGGATAAAAAACAGATTAGACTCAAGTCAATAACAACACAGTGGAGTATCACCATGGGCCTCAAAGGAGACGCGCAGGTCATCGCTTATCTGAACAAGGTACTGCTCAATGAGCTGACTGCGATCAATCAATATTTCCTGCACTCAAAGATGTTCAAAAACTGGGGCATCCAAAAGCTGGCCGAACACGAATGGCATGAATCCATTGATGAGATGAAGCACGCTGATCGTCTGATCGAGCGTATCCTCTTTCTGGAAGGCATCCCCAATCTGCAGCAACTCGGCAAACTGCGCATCGGTGAAGACGTCAAAGAAATCCTCACCAGCGACCTTGGCATGGAGATGGCCGCCCATCCTGATCTGAAAGATGCCATTGAGCATTGCGAGAAGGTCCGCGACTATGTCTCCCGTGAGCTGTTTGAGTCGATCCTAGAGAGCGAAGAAGAGCATATCGACTGGCTGCAGACCCAGCTTGAGCTGATCGAAAAGATCGGTATCCAGAACTATATCCAGTCCAATCTGTCATCCTGATCATCAGGGGATGCCACTGCAGTGGCATCCCTTCCCGCCATACCTCAAGTCTGCGATGTCCAAAGGATGTGACGTGCGATGACGACGGATGAATTGCCCATTTTTCATGCCGCCTACACCAATGATCTGGACACGATCCGGCATGAGCTCACAGGCGGCGTAGATCCCAACACCCAGCACCCTCGCGCAGGGACCACCCCGCTTGAGATGGCCTGTAAAGGCGACGCACTCGATGCCATCCGGCTCCTGATCGAGTTCGGTGCAGATCCATCACTGGCGACCACACGCAAATCGCGTGTCGATGGCCGTATCTTTAAAGACATGACCCCGCTGATGCATGTGAAGAGTACCGCAGCAGCACAGATCCTGCTCGATGCCGGTGCCGCCATAGATGCAGCGGATGGCAAAGGCTGCACACCATTGGTCCATGCCGTGAACAAATACGATGTGGACATGGTCCGGTATTTCATCAAGCGTGGTGCGAATGTGCATATCCAAGTGATCTATGACAAGAAACACCTATCCCTGCCCGCATACATTGATAAGAAAGCCGCATTCTGGCGGACCTTACCCACATCAGATGCCATTCAACAATGCCTGCAGGATCTGACGGTCATACGCCAGATCATCAGCACTTCAGCGATGTCGCCATAGTCCCGCTACTGACACTGTGGTGGGAAATAATCCGCAGGACTGCCCTGACAGGCCCAGTTCATTGCCGACGACGCAGGTGGCGTCAAGATCAGAGACAACCCTTCAGGTTGATTGTCAAAGCGCAGCGCATGGTTCGGCAGCGTCGTGATCTGCGTCACGATATGTCGGCAGCGGCCACCACGGGCCATTTGATCGGGATAAAATTTCAAAGCCTCGGCACAGCCCAAGAGATCCATCGCCGCAGATCGCTCCTGACTGGGCCTATACCAGAGATAATAAGTGCCCAAAACCATCAGGCTTGAGAACATCAGCCCAGTCCCCCATTGCATTGTCTTTTGCATGGCTGCTTCCCCCTACTACGAGCATGCTGCAGAATCAACGTAAATGCAGCGCCTGTCCCAGCGCTAAAAATGGCAAAAGCCCAAGCGGAAACCACACACCGCTCAATATACCCCCGACCCACGATGTCCAATGCAGCCTGTGATAACGCTGCTGAAGCGCCTCAGGAAACGCTTTCAGATGCGTCTTGATCACCCGCCAACGATAATGGTTGCCAAAGAAACGCAATAATCGCCGCTGACGAGGCGTCTACTGAAACCAGGCCAGCTCAGGGCAGTAGGGTTTCACCTCATTAAAAAACGACGACCCTTGATCAACCCGACAAAGCCAGACGCATAGAGCAATGGTGACCACCACATAGATCACAATTCCCGTCAACATGGCTCCCCCTATACCACTCTGTATCTTATTGGCATATGGTGATTTTTACCGAATTTGCGCCTAAAAATCCAGCATCCGGAAACACCCGGTCACACACTCATTTCTTATCCGTCAGAAACGCCTTGATCAATGCCATCACCACCTCCGGTCTCTCCCGATGCGGCATATGATGCGTATCAGCAATGATCTCAACCAATGCAAGACCCGTGCTCAATCGTGCAATCCGCTCAGGATGGGTAAGCGAACCAAACTGATCATCACTGCCATGGATCACCAGCAGCGGACACACCACGCGCGGCAAGACCGCATCCAGCGACCATGCGGCAAAGTCAGATGACAGCCATGTCTCCGTCCAGGCATTCAGCACCCATTGCGCCTTGTCACCATGATATCGGGCGAGTCGATCCACCTCCCCCGGTGCCTGAAAACTCGCCTTAGCCTCACGAATCCCCTGTAGCGTCCGTTCCTCGACAAACGCCTGTGCCGCAATGGTGATGACCGCCTCACACGCTGCGGGGTGTGCCGCCGCGCAATGGATCGCCATCCCACCGCCCACGCTATGCCCCATCGCGATAAAGCGGCCAACGCCCAATTGCTCGCATAGCACCGGCAGGACACTCACCGCCTCATCCGAAACAAAATCCAGCGCGA
>JASLEL010000271.1 GCA_030151145.1 Aquirhabdus sp.
TACAAGCCCGCCTGCTCGACCACCTGTGGACCCAGCTTGCACCCGGCGGACGGCTGGTCTATGTCACCTGTTCGCTGCTTAAAGCTGAGAACGAAGACCAGATCGCGGCCTTCCTGACCCGCACGCCGGATGCGATTGCGCGCCCGATCACGGCAGACTGGGGCATCGCAAGGCCCATCGGGCGGCAGTGCTTGCCCGAAACCCATGGCGGCGATGGGTTCTATTTCGCCATTCTGGATAAAACAACGGGCTAAACGCGCTGGATCAAAGGGCTAAATCCATGAAAAAAAACGCCATGACCACTCACTGTACGCGTTGTCATGCGTCGTTTACCTGTAGTGGCGTCACCGGCACCTGCTGGTGCATGGATTATCCGGCGGCACCGACCCTACCGTCATCGCGGATCTGCTTTTGCCCGAGTTGCCTGAAGCAGGCCGTACAAGCCAAGATCGAAGCCATTGATGATCGGGTGGTGCATATCACCCCACCGTCATATGCCGAGACCGAGCGGCACAAGCCTGCGATTGAAGGGCTCGACTATGTCGCTGATGCCGCGGGACGCTGGGTCTTTACGCGCTGGTTCCTGCTCAAGCAAGGCCGCTGCTGTGGCAACAACTGTCTAAACTGCCCCTATGGGCGCGTCAATGTCGACTAGCCATTAGCGTTCAATCTCGCCGCACCAGCCCGTCTCGCGCCGGCCCTTCCCCTCTTACGTCTGTTTACACATGCGGGCTCCGGGCATCTGGGCAAAGGGGGGAGCACTCGGTTACAGTCAGCAGATCAAGGGCATACAGGAATCAGCGGATTGATCGTATTTGCGGGCGTTTGCATTCTATTGAGTGGCGTGATCCTGTTTGCCATCATGCTGTCGCGGCAAGGCCAGCGTCGCATGGCCTTTATCCGAGAGTTCGCCTTCCCGCCCGGTCTCTCTGCCAAAGTCAGCCTGCAGCATCCGCACCTGAGTCCATCTGATCTTGATCAGGTCATGCAAGGGCTCAGGCAATTCTTTCTGGCTTATCATCTGTCCAATCATCAGTACATCGCCATGCCGTCCCGCGTCGTCGATGACCTCTGGCATGAATTCATCCTCTACACCCAGAGCTATGCCGACTTCTGCAAACGCGCCTTTGGCCGTTTCCTGCATCACACGCCTGCCGTCATGCTCGGCAGCCAGCGCCGCGCCAATGTCGGTCTGCGCCGCGTCTGGTATCGGACCTGCCAGCAAGAGTCGATCAACCCCAAGTCTCCTGCATCGCTGCCCTTGCTGTTTGCACTAGACTCCACGCTGGCGATCAGTGGCGGCTTTATCTACGCGACGGATTGCCGGGGCATCCAGCGCGTGGATGGTACAGGCATCATCAATTGCGCGATTGATTTCTCAGACAACACGGCTGACTCAAGCGCATGCGGCGGTGATGGCGGCAGTGACAGCAGTAGCGGCTGTAATGGCGGTTGCAACGGTGGCTGTAGTGGCGGATGCGGCGGCGGTGGTGGCGACTGATCGAGCATCCCGTTAGCGCTTCGACCATTCGATATAAACCCGTTTCGACCTCGACCAGAAACAGTAAAGCCCCTCCACAAATCCCATGACGGCGTATGCGCTATGTCATCAATTCTTCAAGTAAAATGATTGTCAGCCCGGAATGCAGACAGGCATAATCCTCCCCATAAGGGATATACCAGACACCCCAGTACGGGGCAAATCACCGGGCGTACGCCAGCACTTGCCCGATCTTCTTTTTTTAGCTGAATAATAGGAATGGACTTATGCGTGACATGATGCGGAATATGTTCTGGCTAGGGACTAGCCTGTCAGTCGCCGCCGGGATGAGCGGCTGTGCGCATACCCCTCAACCGCCAATGATGGTCGGCACAGCCCAGAGCGCCATGCCTGCCAATGAAGCCGTGATTCATGGTCTGACCGACCTCTATCAGGAACCGCGCTATCACCTGCAGGGTGTGCTGCATATCGACGATCTGTCCTTCGCGCCTGAGCTTGCTCATCCTGCGTCAGCAGCGACACCCAGCAGCAATGCCGCACAGCTCGCCGTGAACAGCAAGCCTGCAGCCGCCAAACAGGTCTTTGAGTTTCTGGATACCCTGATGAAGCGCAGTGATCTGACCTTTGATGGCAATATTGACATGGATCATCATCAGATCGAGCTGACCCCCGGCATCACCTATACCGGTCTCAACTCTGGTGCCTACATCCGCACGCCGATGCTGTTTGATTTTGCCCACTCGCAAGGCTACATCGACCTGTCAGCCCTGTCGCCCATCATCGCCAATCGCGCCAATGACGGCAAATACAGCCAGTTCAGCTTTCAGTCCGTCACCGATCAGGTGGACCTGAAAAAACTCCTCGACTGGTCGCATGCGATTTCGCTCGACACCTATCGCGCGCTCAATCCCGCCGTCTATCAGGACCAACCACTCACCCCTGCCGATCTGGCTGCAGGCGGTGTACGCAAGATCAAACTGTCGATGCCCATGCAGGACTTCCGCGCCAGTGCTCATCGTGCCTTTGAAGCCCATCGCCCAGATCTGCTCGCCGCACTCAAAGACAAATCCAGCACCAGCAATACCGCAAATCATAGCGATGCGACCGCTCAAGCCAAGCCCGGCACGATGCCCAGTCTGGCCCAGCTCATCCGGATCGTAGGCACGACAGACGTCAACGGCGCAGCAGCACTGCCGGCGACACCCGATGCACCAGCGGCGCAGGCCACGCCCGACCTGAATATGCAAGGCAATCTTGAGATCAGCTATCTGCTGGATGCCAACGGACGCATCATTCAAAACAACAGCCACATCGTCATGCAGATGAGCAATAAAGCCATCAGCAAGATCAGCGTAGATATGACCGGCCACACCAGTTACAGCGAATTTGGCACTGCACGCGTGCACTTTGAGCCGAGCCGCAGCAACACCGTCCCACTTGCGGATAATTTCAAAGGCAGCATGTTCGACAAGTTCCGCAACGCTGACGCAGAGCGCAAAAAGAATCTCGCCAACGCAGCAGTAGCCAGCGCTACAGCAGCCACCCCACCTGCCGCAGCTGCCGCCACCTCCTATCTGGGCACATGGCAGTTGACCCTGCCCAACCAGTGTATCGAAACCTACTATGTGATGAAG
>JASLEL010000276.1 GCA_030151145.1 Aquirhabdus sp.
TGCTCGAATTGCCCGCAGAATACATGCATGGACATGAGCAATTGCTCTTCAATGCCATACAAGACCAGAATTGGCCAGGCCATGAACTTTATATGGAACGGCTGGTCCGACAGCCGCTTGCCAGCTTGATTCCGCTTTACAAACATAATGTGGAACAGGCGCGATCAGAGCATGATGACGAATGGCTCTACTCCCTCTATCTCCTTGGTGAGAAGATCAATAGCAAACAACTATACGCCACCTTAACAGAGATACGCAGCTATCTGGAAAGTATAGACTACTTCTAAATCCCAATCTCCTTCATGCCTAATATGATCCGGCATCGGCGATACCCGACGACATATTTCAGTTCAACCCCTTCAGCAAAACCGGTATCAGCTCCTCGACCAGATTAGCTTTGCCACCACTTGCGCCGATGACTTCAAACAACACGGCACCATGCACAGCTGCCCAGAGTGCCTGAGCCGTCATCACAGGATCTGCTGTCTGTCTAAACATGCCTGCTCGCATACCCGCCTCCAGAAAACCACTGAACAGCGCAAATGTAGGCGAACGAAACATCATCCCCAAGATGTCGGCCTCAGCAACTTTAGCCGTCGCCCCTGCCCGAAATAGCTCCGGATCGCTGAGCGCCTGCACCCGATAGATCCGAGCAGTCTTGATCATCAGCTCCTCAGGGGATGAAGACGCAGACGCCTGCAGCAAAGCCTCTAGCTCCACCACCCAATGGCGATACAGCTCAATGATCAAGCCCTCCTTGCTGCCAAACAAGGTATAGATCGCCTGTGTCGAGGTCTCCCCTTGCTCGGCAATGCTGCGTAGAGTCAAAGCCGCCATGCCTTTTTCACGTATTGCGCTGCGCGCAAGCCTGATCAGACGGTTTTTCAGGTCGTCGTTTTGTTGCTGTAAATTGCCCATAACTATCCAGTATTGATTCCACCGAGTCCATGCAGCTTTCGAAATTAGCTTGACAGTACCTATTATAAAGTTATAACGTCGTTATAACAAAGTTATTAGTCGTTAAAAAATGGCTGGAGCACACCATGAGTCTCACCCCACGTCAGTTTAATATGATCATTCCAGAGCATTTTCCCGTTCATTGGTATGATGGTAATCCGTTAATCACCAGCTTCTTCGGTGCATTGTCCGTCCTACTGCCTGATGGCGAACGCTTCTTGATTGCTACCCTGCGCGAAGCCCAAAGTCAGATCACCGATCCAACCTTAAAGCTGGATATCAGTGGCTTCATCGGTCAGGAGGCGCATCACAGTCAGGCTCACCGGGCCTTTAATCAAGCTTACCTAGAGCATCATCAGATCGACCTCCCCGCGATGGAAGCGGATTTCACGACGCACGTGATTGAGCCCATGAAATCCCTGCCACTGGCTGAACGACTCGCCTTCGGGGCCGCTATTGAGCACTTTACTGCGCTTTTTGGCGAACACGTCCTGATCCATGGAGGCGGTCTGCAGCATGCCCCCAATGTGGCACGCGCCTTTGTGCTCTGGCATGCCATAGAAGAGCTGGAGCATAAATCCGTCGTGTTTGATACGTTCCAACAGATTGCTAATCACGATCTGGCCTTACGTCGGCGCATGTTCCGTAAGGCCTTTGCGCTGCTGTCTCGTGCCATCCGTCAGTATCAGGCCCAGATCCTCAGACAGGCCCATGCCAAGCCGACATGGCGTGCCCGCCGCGATGCGTTCGGTTTCTTTTTTGGGATCAATGGGCTGATGTCATCCAATGTCAGCAAGGCTTTCGACTACCTGAAAGCCGACTTTCACCCCTCCGTGCACCGACATGATCATCTGATCGACCAATGGCCGTTGCGCTACCCCCACGTCATGGCCTATCTGAATTCCGTGCAGATTTTTCAGGCATAAAAAAACAGGAGCAAAAGCTCCTGTTTTTTATTTCAGTATCGATCAACCCTGAATTTTGCTCAGCAACTGACTGACCAGACCCGGCTTCGGTGGCTGACCATCCGCAGTCGTTGCGTCATACATCGACGGTTTGAACAGCATGGTCTTCAAGATGTAGTTAAAGGTAAAACTCGGCCAGATGGTGGTGTTGCGACCATTTTCATCCAGATACCAGCTCGCACAGCCCGAACTCCAGACCGAACGCTGCATTTGACCCTGTACATCATCATTAAACGCTTGTTCGGCTTCAGGTTTGACTTCCAGACGCTCGACGCTGTTCTTCTGCATGTATTTGAGCGCTTGGGCAATGTAGTTCGCTTGTGCTTCGATCATGAGGATGATCGAGTTGTGACCCAGCGCGGTGTTCGGGCCAGTCATGAAGAACGCATTCGGGAAATTCTCAGTCATGATGCCAAGGTAAGCCGACATACCATCTTTCCAGTGATGGCCGATCTCGATGTGATTCTTGCCGGTCATCGGGAACTGTGCGCCTATCCCCGTCACATCAAAGCCGGTACAGAATACGATGACATCAGCATCATAGGCCTGACCACCCGCAACAACGCTCGACTCAGTCATGGACTCGACCGGACCAACCAGCTCGACATTGGGCAGGTTAAAGGCTTGCAGATAATCATTCGACATCAGGATACGCTTGCAACCCATGGTGTAGTTCGGGGTTAGCGCCTTGCGTGTGGCAGGGTTCTGTACGGTCTTGAGGTAGCGCTGAGCGAGGAGTTGCCCCGCTTTCATCAAACGCGGATCAATCACAAAGCCCGATGCGGTGGCTTCCAGTGTCCAGTAGATTTGCTTGCGATGCAGCCAGCGCAGTAGAGGCTGTTTCTCCATCCACTCCTGGGTTTTTTCTTTGTACGGGTAGTCGAGCTTCGGCAGCACCCAAGCCGGGGTGCGCTGGAATACGGTGAGTTGACCCGCGACTTTCGCCAGTTCCGGTACGATCTGGATCGCACTGGCACCGGTACCGATCAGGGCGACTTTTTTGCCGGTCAGATCGATGGAGTGATCCCACTCGGCCGAGTGCATCTTGATGCCTTTATAGTCATGCAGGCCCGGCAGCTGCGGATAGGTCGGAACATGGATCGCGCCACGTGCGGAGACGAGGATGCGTGCGCGGTATTCTTGGCCGGCTTTGGTCTTGACGGTCCAAAAGTTGCCGACATCATCATACACAGCTTCGGATACGTCGGCCTTAAAGCGGGTATCGCGATAGAGGTTATGCTTCTTGGCAACGAACTTCTGATAGTCAAGGATCTCTGGCTGTTTGGCGTAGGAGCGCGACCAGCGATATGGCTCAAAGGAGAAGCAGTACATGTGCGACGGCACGTCACAGGCTGCACCGGGATAGACGTTATCACGCCATGTGCCGCCGAATTCGTTGCCTTTTTCCAGGATCAGAAAATCTATACCGGCTTTCTGCAGCTCAATCGCCATCGCCATGCCGCTGAAGCCTGCACCGACGATGATCACAGACG
>JASLEL010000283.1 GCA_030151145.1 Aquirhabdus sp.
CGGAGCATCCCTCTCCCAGTGGCGTCGAAGACTGTCTGGATGCCCTGAAATGGGCACATCAGCATGCAGCCAAGCTGGGTGCCGATCCAGACCGCGTCTGTGTCGGCGGTGACAGCGCCGGGGGCAATCTCTCGGCTGCCGTCAGCCAGCTCGCACGCGGACACATCTACGCACCTGCTGCACAGCTCCTGATCTATCCAGCGGTGGACGCCAGCCGTGATTACCCCTCGCACTATGCCTACTCAGAAGGCCTGATGCTCGGAACCCAAGACATCGAAAATGCCGTCGAAGCGACGCTGCTGCGCAGCCATATCACGCGCCATCACCCGATTGCCTCTCCTTTACTGGGCAAACTCAGAGACCTTGCGCCTGCACTGGTCATCACCGCCGAGTTTGACGTGCTACGCGATGAAGGTCAGCACTATGCCGAAAAACTGCGTACCAGTGGCACCCGTTGCGCGTATGAGCTGATCCGCCATCTGCCGCATGGCTTCATTAATCTGACGGCCATCAACCGTACGGCCCATGCCGCGACCGTCAAGATCGCCCGCGATTTTCGTACATTGTTGGATGAAACGTCGGCCAATAGCGCGGTCAAAGTCCAGACCCGTCGCCAGACCACCGTCTAAGCCCGACTCATACAAAAAGCAAAAAACGCAGATTTTTCAATCTGCGTTTTTTTATGGCTGCTTTAGAATCCCGCTGGGATGCTATTCACCGCGAATCACCTGCCCCGTCAAGGCATCTCGAATGGTACTGGGCGAGATCGCCCCGCCTGTTTCCCCATCCACGATCAACACCTGATCGGCAAAATAACGCCGCACCGTCGCACTATCCAACGCCGCAGGCGCGCCGCTGAGATTGGCGCTGGTCGAGACGATCACCCCGCCAAAGGCCCGGCACAGAGCCTGTGTCTGCGCATGCTGCGTCACGCGGATCGCGACCCGATCATGCTGACCCGAGATCCACACCGGGATATCCTCGGTCAGCGGCACTAGCCACGTCGCCGCAGGCAGACCCGGTTGCCAGCTGGCAAGCACGTGCTGGCGCTGCGCTGCAGTCAGTTGCACCAAATAGTCATCCACCTGAGCCACATCGGCTGCGATCAGGATGACGCCTTTATCGACCGGGCGTTGCTTGAGATCCAGCAAGGTCTGTACGGCTTGCTCATTAAAGGGATCACAGCCCAATCCCCAGACACCTTCAGTTGGATAAGCAATGACGCGGCCTGCTTGCAGCGCAACGATGGCTTGCTGTATATGATCGGCATATTCAGAGCGCGTCGCAGTGCCAGTCACAAGGGAATTCACAGGAATCGTCGAAGGGATGGTCAAGAAAATGCGCCAATCGGTGAGTGAGAGCGTCTATTATACCCGGCAACGCTGGTACAGACCATTCACCTGCATGACCAGCCCCATCAGCTCAAGCTCCATGAGTTGACCGGCTAAAGTCGCCACGTCGATGCGACTCGTCATCACCAACTGATCGATGGCTTGCCCATGCCAGTCGAGGTGAAGCAAAAGCGGCTCCAAATGGGCAGGAATAGCCATGGCTGGGGCGACTTCAGAGACTGGCGCCTTATCCGCAACGACGACCGCATCCTCAGCCATCGGCTTTGCATCACGCTGCGCATGGACTGTCTGCTCGCGTGCCGCCGTCAGCAGGACATTGGACGCCAGATTCAGATCTTCGAGCACATGCGCTGGGCTTGCGACCAGACGAGCACCTTCGCGGATCAGTTGGTGACTGCCTTCCACCTGCGCGTTATCGACATGTCCCGGCACCACCAGCACATCCCGTCCCTGCTCTGCCGCAAGTTTGGCCGTGATCAGGGAGCCACTCTGCAAAGCGGCTTCCACCACCAGTACTCCCAACGACAGACCACTGACGATCCGATTACGCCGAGGAAAGTGATGCGCCAAAGGCTCCGTACCCGGCAAAAACTCCGAGAGCACCAGCCCACCCTCGCGCACGATCTGCTCACAAAGTGCCTGATGTGCCGTTGGATAACAGCGATCAATCCCGGTCCCCAGTACGGCCACGGTACGACCACCGCCTGCAGCCAGCGCCCCGGCGTGACTCGCTGCATCGATGCCTTGTGCCAACCCACTGGTAATCCAGAGCCCCGACTGCGCCAGATGGCAGGCAAAACCATGCGCGATCTTGCGCGCCGAGGGTGACGGCTTGCGTGTACCGACGATGGCCAGCATCGGCTGATGTAGACAGGCAAGATTGCCACGATAGAACAGCACCGGGGGTGGATCATCAATCCGCGCCAAGAGCGCCGGATATGTTGGCATGCTATCCAGCAGCAAGCCATATTCGCCGCGCCGCAGCGCATCAATTGACCGCTGATACTGCTGGCGAATCGCCCCGCCCTGCTGCCACTCAAGCAGGCGCTTGACATGCGCGGCATGGATGCCTTGCGCCTGCCAGTCAGCCGCCTGTGCCGTCACTGCATGCCGGGCTGAGCCAAAATGCTTCAGCAATGTCCGCCAGCTACTGGTCGAATGGTTCACCAAATGCCACAAGGCCAGCTCAGAGAGCCAGCCTTGTATAGATGCATCATCAGTGATCGAGGTGAAATCCTCAAACAGAGCGGTCTGCAATCAGTCCCCCGAATTGACCGGCGGACGGATCTCATCACCGGTCTTGATCGTACCGTTAGACTCCAGCATGATCGCGTAGCTGAGTTTTTCAAAGGTACGGAACACCATCGCAAGACCCGCACGCTCACTCGGCAGACGGACCAGAGTACCATCATGCGGGTCGGTGACCAGCGCACCACGACGATAAACCGCAAAGACCTGGCCAACCTTGACCCCATCTCGTTCGCCGCGATTGAGCGCCACATTGCTGTCCACGGCAGCATTATCAATGCCATCCAGCACACGGATCAACTGACCGGGCTTGACGTTTTCCGAGTTGGTCGGATAGAACACGCCGGGATCATTATTGACGGGTTCAGGCAACACTTTGTCGTCGTCACGCACTTCCTGCTGCATGCTGTCCGTCAGCTCAATGGTCGCGACATCACCATTTACGGCAGTCACGGTACCACGCGCGGTTTCACGCGCTTCATAGCCCAGCACTTCTTTGGTACCCGGATCAAGATAGGGCTCTTCGGCACGATAGATGCCGTAGCTGTCACCCACTTCCAGTCGGCCACGTACATAGATGGTATCACCACGCGCGGCGATCACATGACGGTCCTTACCGGCAATCACATAAGGTGCCTGCTTAAGGGTCCGGCCACTGACGACATTGCCGTCGATCAGCCAAGCTTTGATACTGCTCAGCGGCACAGCCGGTACGGCCACATCCAGCGCCTGAGCACGTACTTTCGGCTCAAGTTTTACGGTTTCCAGCGGACTGTTATCATTCATGCGGCGTTCGACGCCGACGCAACCGTCACCCTCATCCACGCCCACCACTTTACGACCATGGATGATACACAGGATCAGACGATCACCGGGATAGATCCAGTGCGGATTCTTGATCTGTGGATTGACGGCCCAGATTTCTTTCCAACGCCATGGGCTTTTCAGATATTTGCCCGAAATATCCCAGAGTGTGTCGCCTCTTTTGACGATATAGGTATCTGGTGCATCGGCACGGACGGCAGGTGGCGGATTATTTGCGGCTACGGCACTGCCAGATGCTGCAAGCCCGCATGCCAGAGTCACGGCCAGTGTTAGGCGCCCAAGCAACGAGGGTGCCGATGACGATGCGGTGTTGGATACCGAAGTGCGTGTAATTGAATCCCTGTGATGACGTTGCATGGCTTGTGTATGAAGCACGCTCATTATCAATTTCCCTAGTATGGCTATGTCCTACGGCTCCTGCGGCAGCTTGCTGGCCTACGACATGGCACGGCATGCAAACTGTCTGTCCCCTTTTTACAGTTCCTTACAATAAGGCTTTATTGTCATGAAGTCTAGCCTGTCGTCTGCGCAAAACGCGATAAATCTACCGCCATGCACACTGATCTCAAGAAAAGTGCATTACATCCCGCAGCCGAACACGTTAAAATAAACCAACGTTTGCATTTATACCTGCACCTCCGCGCTGATTGCCGAGGTTGCTCTTCAGTACAGACTGCCGCTGCGCCCTATCCCTCCCATGGAATATGCCCGGTGTGCCAGCCTGATCAGGAATACACCATGATTTTGCCGATTTTAAGCTTCCCCGATCCGCGCCTGCGGACGAAAGCCAAGCCCATCACCAGCATCACCGACGAGATCCGTACCCTTGCCGCCGACATGCTCGAGACCATGTACGCCGCACCCGGTGTGGGTCTCGCCGCAACTCAGGTCGACCATCACGTCCAGCTCATCGTCATTGACGTGACCGAAGATAAAAGCCAGCCGCTGGTCTTTATTAACCCCACAGTCACCCCCCTCGTCGCAGAGACTGTGCCGTATGAAGAAGGCTGTCTGTCGGTGCCTGAGTACTATGACAAGGTCGAACGCCCGGCCAAAGTCCGCATCGATGCGCTGAACCTCGACGGAGAGACTTTCAGTATCGAGACGGACGGTCTCTTGGCCGTGTGTATCCAGCATGAGCTGGATCATCTGGAAGGCAAGCTGTTTGTGGACTATCTGTCACCACTCAAGCGCCAGCGTGTCCGCGAAAAGCTGACCAAACGCGAGCGCGAAAAAGTCCGCGTGCGTTAAGCCCGTATTTAACAGTAGCGCCTGTGGAGAATCCGGCTATTTTATGGCAGGATTAACCGATTCAAGGAATGAAATACGG
>JASLEL010000178.1 GCA_030151145.1 Aquirhabdus sp.
AATTAAAGGCCAAGGTCCATTTCAGTAAGCCACTGAGATGGTCGTAGTCATCCAGATGCTGCGTATAGTCGGCGACGACATCAAAGCCCCGATTACGCGTATCGACGGCATTGGCATAATATTGTGCGCCCTGGATGTTGCTGCCCAAGCCATCGGCCTGCAGAATGCTCTGGATCACAGGTCCGGTAAACAGGCTGGTCTGGACGATCCGGTTATGGATATCGATCTGATAGGCATCCAGGCTGAGATTCAGATTTTTGACCGGCCTTGCCGTAAAACCGGCGCTATAGTTCAGCGATGTTTCGGGTTTTAAGGGCGTCGCACCCAGTGCAATGGCTTCTGGAGAGTTCGCGCGCAGCTGTTTGATGACATAACGACCCTGCTGACCATTCTGAAACACGGTGGTGGTTGAGGTGGTCGAAAACTCAGACTCCGCGACCGACGGCGCCCGGAAGCCATTACTCACTGCGGCACGAAACAGGTATCCCGGCAAGAATTCATAGCTGGTCGAGAATTTGCCACTGGTGGTGTCTCCGACGCCGCCGTCATACTTCTCATATCGTCCTGCCAGACCGACATCCCAGACTCGGGTGATCGGCAGATCGAAGTCGACATAGCCTGCATAGACATTCCGGGACAGACTGCCTGCATCGCTTGGGATCACCCCGGCCACCGATATCAGCCCCGGCTGCGGACGCTGCCCTGCAAAAGGTCCGGATGGAATCACCCAGTTGCCCCAGTTATAGGACAGCGGCTCTCCGGCTTTGATGGTGAAATCTTCCCAGCGATACTCGAGCCCCCACGAGGTCTTGACGGGTTTATACAAGCCCCAGTCGAAGGTTCGGCTGGCATCAAAGTTGGTCGTCCATTGTTGAGAGGACTGATTATCGAGCAGAAAGTCACTCGGACCGTTTAAGCCATAGGACAGATTGGCATTATTGGATGTTCTCAGATTGCCATTGTCCTGCCCGTAGGTCGTACTGAGGTCGATATTCCACTGTGCAAGTTCACTGCGCAGCCCGGTTGCAATCTGATAGTCCAGCTCAGTGAGCGTCCGTCTTGCCTGCGGGCCATCGGGATAGGGAGAACCAGTGACGCCGGGTAATGCGGTCAGATCTGTAGGCAGGCGATGCATCAGATCATGAAAGGCATCCCGGTATCCCAAGGTAGAAAATGAATAGAATGTCGTGAGATCATTGAGCGGTAGCTCGAGATTATAGGCCGCCGTATATGTTTCATCTTTACCGAGGCCATAGTCGCTCGCCCAGCCGGTACGGTTGGCATTTCGTGGATCATTCGCGTTGGGGTATAGCTGCCCGGTCGCATTGGCACCGCGATTCCATGGATTCTGCTGGCGTGCCTCCAGCGTCAGATTGGCAAATCCGCCCTGATCGCCCAGCGTTGTCGCCACATGCAAATGCTGACTGCCGATCGCCCCATCGCTTTTATAGTTCTGCCCTGCATCACCCTGGATCTGCCCGCCTTCATGGTCTTTTTTCAGGATGATGTTGATCACACCGGCAATCGCATCTGAACCATACTGCGCTGCAGCGCCATCCCTCAGCACCTCTACCCGGTCAACGGCAAGGGTCGGAATAAACGCCAGATCCACGGGAACAGCCGCCGTTCCGACACGGGCGTTGTTGTTCAGCAGCGCGGTATTATGCCTACGTTTGCCATTGACCAGCACGAGTACATAGTCCCCGCCGAGACCACGCATATTGGGGCTACGTACCAGATAGGACGTGCCACCGCCACTGATGCTGGTCACATTGAATGACGGCAGCAGCTTGGACAGCGCATCCATGATATTGCCCTGTCCGGTCGACTCTAATTGGCTGCCTTTGATGACATCGATCGGTACGGGGCTATTGGTAATTGTCCGTCCTGATTTGCCACGGACACCAGTAACCACGACGACTTCTGATTGATGGGCGTCATCTGCAGATGTTGCACCAGCTGCGGATGGCAGTGTAGTGGCTGAAGGCTCAGAGGTGATCGGCTGACCTAAGGTCTGCTGCTGTGGTCCATCTGCCCCCTGCACCCCTTCGCCTCTTGCCACAGTATCGGCAACCGTACTCTGAGGTTGAAGCAGATGTGCAGGTTCTTGACCATAGGCCTTAGACAGCATCAGTGCGCTTACGGTTACTGCCAACACGCGTTTTTTACTTTGCATCATGCCCCACCTGAAAATGATGTTTGCTTACTGGTCAATACCAAGAGATGCGATGGGTACTGAGAGTCTCTCTACCCCATTCGCTCACAAATCCATATTAAGGAGTACATTAAAATAATAAAAATACATTTTAATAATACGTTTATATTAAAATATTTTATATTTTGGCGATTCAAGTGCCATAAAGGTCAGGGGGAAGCCGCATGCAAATGGAAGAAACAGATGCCGCTTTGAGGATTTATAAAGACAGGGGCAGATCCACGCCCGCAAAAACGCTTAAGACCAGCGAAAGGAATGGTCCCATAGAGGACGAACATCGACCGGCCTTGCCAATACGCCGGCTCGATAAAACAGATCCGCAACCTGCTGTTGAGAGGCTATAGTCGACGGACTCACCGGTTCCAGCATGCGCGGCTGGCTCTGTGATTTGAATTGAGCCATAAAAATCGATGCAGGCAGCCCCATCAGCTGCGCAGATGCATCTGCCCAAGCCTCTGGATGCTGCTGAATCCAGCGCCAGACCTGATATTCCCGCAAGACATAGTCCATGATCGCCAGATGCTTGACTGGATCGGCAATGGCTTGCGCATGGGCCGCCACCACAAAATTGCCGGATAGCCGGCCTTTGCCTGTCGTCAATATGTGTGCACCGCAACGCGCGATCGCCTGCGGAATGTAATACCCGACAGTGACCCATGCATCCAGATGACCAGTCTGGAAAGCCATGAAACCATCTTGGGCACTCAGCGCAATCGGCTGAATATCATGCCAGCTCAACCCCAACTCACTTAATAGTCTGAGCAGCAGATAGTGTGATGTGGTGGAGCGGATATAACCGATCCGTTTACCAGCCAACTGCTGGATATGCGAGATCGTCGACTGGCGGGGCACCAATACCGCATGACTATTCACATCCCCGGTCAGGACCGCAATTTGTCTCACCTGCGTGTGATTACCCACACCGAACACTGGCGGGATCTCACTCATGGGGCCCATATCTACTGCCCCACTATTCAAAGCCTCGAAAGTCAGATTGCCACTGCCAAACTCGGCATACTTGACCTGATACGGTGGCGCTTCGACACCAGCAAGTCGAAAGAAACTCGCGGCAGCGCCTTTGTAGGTCGCCACATTGAGCTCAATCTGACCGAGTCTGGATGCAATCTCTGGTGAGATATCATTGACCAGTAAATGATGCAGCGCCTCGTGATCATGACGTCGACAAGCCGCAAGGCCTAGACTCAAGAAAGCCGCCTGCAGGGCGCGGCGTCGGCTGAGCAAAGCAGTCATCACCGATTCCCCCGATATGCTTGTGGGCATTAGTCCAAAAAGTCAGGTTCACTGGCGATGAGCCGATCCCACAGGGGCTGAAAACTAAACCAGCCACCAAACTCTGAGCCGACCTGACGTGATGTGAACGCGGCAACATCATGTGGAATAGGCCGAGGGACCCCCGCCGCCTCGGCCAGCAACTGCACATGTGCTGCGTTGTCCATCGCGATATATCGCCATACTGCAGCTTCGACAGTGAGACCTACGGTCAGCAGACCGTGGTTTTGCAATATCAGCGCATGATGATCATCCAGCGCCGCAGCCAGTCTCACGCCTTCGGACTCATCGAGGACCACGCCGCTGTAATCTTTGAAAATCGCGTGACGCTCATAAAATGCACAGGCATCCTGCGTCAATGGGTCCAGTAATCGTCCAAGAGTGGACCAGGCTTTGCCATACAGCGAGTGGGCATGTGCAGACGCCACAATGTCTGGCCGAGCACGATGCAATGCGGCATGGATGACAAAGGCCGCCTGATTCAGCAGGCCGTCACCCGCCAGCACCTCGCCTTGTTCATTGACCAAGAGCAAGTCCGAGACCCGGATCTGGGAAAAATGTACACCCACCGGATTGACCCAGAACTGATCCGGATGCTCTGGGTCACGTACCGTGATATGCCCAGCCCCGCCCATATCAAAGCCATAATGCGCAAACAGCCGATATGCCGCAGCCAGACGCTGCTTGCGGTACAGGCGCTCCGACGCGACATCAGCGTGTCTTGGCGGCTGTTGCCAGCGCACCACCTGATGTCCCTGTCTAGGCAACGTATACGCCACAGGTATCCGTGCTCCTGAAAGCACGGACGCATGCTCGTCACGATGCGGTGCTGCAGGAGACTGTGATGCGGAAAATTGCGCTGCGGGGGCTGGCACCGGACTTACTCGAACATTCATCAAGGGCTCCTTTAAAATGGTTTCAGTCAGATCTGCGATTAATAACCCTGCCGGGCATCGATTTGATTCAGCAAAGGCTGATGGGTGAGCCATCGCTGCAGGTTTTCTACGATCTGACCCAATACCCGAGGGTAAACATCTACTGATGTAGAGGAGGTATGCGGGGTCAACGTGACACGAGGATGCGTATACAGGGGATGACCGGTCGGCAAAGGCTCAGGCTCGGTCACATCCAGTGTGGCATGACCGAGATGCCCGTCATTCAGGGCGTTGAGCAACGCGTCCTGATCAATCAGAGTACCACGCGCAATATTGATCAGATGCAGGCCCGGTCTGGCGGCGCGGAATACCTCGGCATTCATCAGGTGGCGGGTCTCCGAGGTTGCCGGTGCCGCCAATACCAGATGATCCACTTGCCGAATCAATGCATGGATATCTGACGCCAGCTCGACGTCTGGAATAGGCACGGCATGTCGCCGCAGTACCACCACTCGTAAGCCAAGCGCCAGCGCGGCCCGGGTGAGTTGCTGTCCGATGGCGCCATACCCCACGATACCCAGTGTTGTACCTGCAAGCTGAGGAATATTGTCTGGTCGCCATGCATCCGGTGTCTGGATCTGACGTTCAGCCAGTTGCTTATGCTGACGAAACAATGCCGCCAACACATACTCGGTGATGCTACCAGCGACAGCGCCGCGTAGATTGGTGACCGGCAGGGTCGACTCCGTCAGCCATTCAGGGTATTGATCAATTCCGGTCGAAAACAACTGTATCCAGCGTATCTGATACGGCCAGCCCTGTGGCATGCTCGCAGGCCATCCACGTGCACTGGTCAGCAATATATCGGCCTTGCTCAGCAGCGATACATCATCTGGGTGAAGCTCACAGATCTCTATGCATACATCCGGCAACGCTTGCGAGACACTGACCTGCAAAGCCGACCGAAATGCCTCGTCTTGCTGGCTGGCGATCAGGAGACGCGTATGCCGTCCAGGATAAAGCGCAGTCATGCCAGCCCGACCTGATCGATCGGAGCCTTTGTCCCCGGGGCGCTAGCAGCACTTGATGCCGCCTGCCCAGCTGCTACTATCCCCCGGCGACCTGCATCCAGCAGAATGACATCATTCTGAGGAGTATGGATCCGGCTGCACAAAACATCCCGATAATGGCGTTCCAGCGCATTGCGCCGCTCCAGCCCCGGATTTCCTGCTGCCTTAATTGCTAATTCCACGGCCTGTATGGCATTCGAGGTGACGAGATATTTGATCTGGCCTGCGTGCTGGATATCGACCTGACCTGCAGCGGCCGAGTCCAGCAGGATTTGATTATTCAGCAATAGACTGTCGATACGGCCCACGATCTCCTGAAAACGCGGCAGCGATGATAACGGCGCACCCAGATTGGCGGGCTTGCGCTCATGCAGCCAGGACACGAATCGCAGGCGTGCCGCACGTGCGACGCCATCATAAATGCTGGATAGCAGCACACTCAGCCACAATGTACCGCGCTGGTCCAGCTCCGAACGACGATCCATGGTTGCCGGATAAATATCAACCGCATGGTCTTCAGGCACAAAGACATCCCTGAAAACCACATCATGACTGCCGGTTGCGCGCATGCCCAAATGATCCCATGTTTCAACGATCTCAATGCCTGCAGCACTGCTGGGTACCAGCCATGTACCGACCAATGGCTCCTCATCATCGGAGCGCGCCCAAACGGCAAGCCATGTCAGGCCATCAATGCCGGTACAATAAGTCTTGTGCCCATTGATGAGCCAGCCATGTTCAACCCGACGGGCGATTGTATTGGGCAATCCGCCCCGAGCAGGCGTAC
>JASLEL010000181.1 GCA_030151145.1 Aquirhabdus sp.
ACCAGTTTGAACACATGCGTTCCGTGTAGGACTGCATACTCAATACGACCAGTAGACATAGAGGTGTGGCTGTTTACCAATGGATTCACAATTATTGCACAAAAGACAGAGAGCCCGCAAGCCAGATACAAAAAATCGACCACAGTGATCGGGCACTTCTGCTATAGAAAAAGAGCGGGTTTAAGTCACTGATCTTGGGTCTTAGTGCGTTGAAAAATAGTGCTTATTTAGGGTGATGCAAACCTAGGAAAGACTTAGACAGTGGTGATGGGCGGCAGCAACCATCCGATCAAAGTGTGTCCGGTTTACTTGTAGCTCAAAGAGAGGATGGTGAGGTCATCCGGCAGGTGGCTCGGCGGGTGAAAGGTCTGCTGTTCGAGCGCCTGTACGAGCTGTGCGAGCTGCTCACTGGTGCCGCCAGAGAATGCTTCGATGGCGCCATCGGAGCAGAACAACAGGCGTGAGTGCTTGGGCAGGGTCAGGGTCTGGGTGGTCAGGGTCAGCTCAGGTACCAGACCCAGCGGAAAACTGCTGCTGTGCAGGGTTTGGGTGCCGGATGGCGTGATCAGGATGGGTGGCGGATAGTGTCCGGCGCTGCACCATTCCAGATGATGGGTATAGGGGTCGAGCAGGCCGCAGAGGACGGTGATGTGTTTGCCGACATTCTGGGTCACGAGGAGGCTGTTCATGCGGGCCAGCAACGCCTGAGGCGTGTACTCGGCACCATGAAAGGCGGCGAGCCAGCCGGTGAGCAGACTGCTGGCTGCCCCATGCCCCGCCACATCCGCCAGATAAAAGAGCAGTTGATTGTCCGGTGTCAGCCAGTAGTCCAGCCAGTCGCCGGATAAGGCGCTGGCAGGCTGGTAGTAGTGCTCAATCTGATAATGCGGCAGTTCAAACAGCTTGGGCAACAGGCGCTTTTGCAGTCGGGCCGCGGCGGGCAGGTCGCGGCTGTCACTCTGATGCTGATGCTGGATCATGAGCTGCTGAATGATCGGCGCGATGGAGTTGGGCAGGCGCTCACGTATCCAGCCTGCCCAGGCACCGCGCTGCCAAGCCTGTACCAGCGCATCACCCTGATGGCTGTGCGCCAGCACGATCGTTGGCTGCGACCACTGATAGTCCAGATAGAGATTGACATCCGCAATGATGACATGCTCGTTGGCAAGCGCGCTCAACGCATCGGGCGTGATCGCGGTCAGGTCAGGCATGTCGGTAAACAGATCGGCGGGATGGCCATCTGCCTGCGGATCAATGAGATAGACAGTCAAGATGGCTCAGGCGGCTGAAGCCGTGGACAACACGGCTACATCCTCTTCCAGCTGATCAGGTTGAGTCGTCACGGCTCGGGTGGTGTGAACGGGTGTGGCGGCCGGACTCTCGGGTGTGGTTTGTGGCGCTGCTTGTGGTGCGGTATTGGGCGCGCCAGCAGGCGTCGTGGATGGGCTGCCATCGCCTGACTTGCCGGGATCGTCACCAAAGCCGTCGTCATTGCCAAAGCTGTTATTTGGGTTGACGTTGCCTTTCTGACCGTTGATCTCATACTGACGGTTTTGCAGATAGGCATCGCGGATCAGGGTGTATTGGTCGCCATCGATCAGATGCTCTACGCCGATCAGGTTGGCGCGGGAGTCTACAGCGCGGGTCGCAGTCAGACCGATCGACACTGGCCAGCTCCAGTCGGCGTTAATGTAGGCGGTCGGCGAGCCGGCGATATTGACCACACTGCCTGCGGTATCACGGACCGAACTCGGACCGGCAAAGGGCAGCATGATATAAGGGCCCGGACCCATACCCCAGACGCCTAAGGTCTGACCGAAGTCGGCAGAGGATTTTTCGATGCCGAGATAGCCTGCGAGGTCGAAGAAGCCTAAGGAGGTCGCGGTATTGATCACAAAGGTGCTTAAGGACTCGATGCTGCGTCCCGGATGGCCCTGCAGCAGGTTATTGACCGCTGTCCACGGTGTGCGCAGGTTGATGAAGAAGCGCGTGATCGCGGCGTGGACCGGGCGGGGAACATGGTTGTTATAGGCGGTGGCAACCGGCAGCAAGATGTGGCGGTCCAGTACGTCGTTGAAATGATATATCTTACGGTTGATATGCTCGTAGGGATCACGGGGGTCCAGTGCAGCTGCCGTATCGGCTGTCGTCTCGCTGGTCGATGCCGTTGGGCTTGCAAGGCCAGAGATAGCGGGTGTTGCCGTCGGGCTGCTCGCGGTGGTTGCGGCGTCGCTCGTGGCTGCTGATATGCTTGCAGTATCGGTCGTAGTGACCGTTGCGCTTGCTGCTGCGTTGGTAGGGCTAGCTGCGGCGCTTGAAATGACCGCGTCACTGATGGACTGTGGCGTATTGGCGGCGACCATGATGGGTGCGCTGGTGCTGGTCAGACTGGCATTGGTCAGCGGAGTTACCTGACTTGCGTCTGCCGCTGGACGGATGTGCTGATCAATGGTGAGCTCGGCTGCGGCCCATGAGGATGCGAAAGTAGCAGCCAAACCAATACTGATCGCCAGTGTCGAGATACGCGGAGTGTAAGACATAGGACAAACTCAAGCCGGTTTGGGCTAGAGCTTAAGTCAGATTAGGGTTTTTTTCCAGTTGTGCTGGTGAAATTCCGCAATTCTTTACTGGGTGCTACATTTTGAGGCGTCGGGGCTACTGGTATTTTTCCATAGGCGAGTATGCCTTGGTTGTGCCGCTGACATACGGGGGGCATGGGCTGGAGCAGGCGATCAGAAAGTGCGTTTGAAATGCGGAGATTGCGTATACTGTGTCACAGCTTTTTTAGTAATTTTTCTAGTCACGCCCAATAGTTAGCCGGTCATACCTTTGATAGTTGACAGAAAATTTGTGCTGGAGGTATAAAATTTGCATACGCGCGCGTGATGCGCGGTATACTCAAAGGCGCAAGGAGTGCGCCGTATTGCTGATGGCAGGTGGTTAGCCTTCTTTTATTTTGTTGCGGATCGGGCGTATGCCGATGCTTGTGACATGTGATTCTGGGGAACAGATTGAAGTTAACGGTCGGACTTAAAGTCTCAAATTCGTTGTCATTGACACCGCAATTGCAACAGGCCATCCGCCTCCTGCAACTGTCGTCACTTGAGCTTGAGCAGGAGATCCAGAGCCAGCTCGACAGCAATCCGTTGTTGGAAGCCATTGATCCTATCGAGAGCGGAGAGCGGGCCGAGCCTGCAGATTACGCCACGGCTTCTGCCGAGGAGAATGGAGATTTTGCAGCAGACGGCGATCGCGTATCGTCGCTGGACGAGCAGATGAGCCTGACCAAGCTTGGTGATGAGCTGCCGGTTGATACCCAGTGGGATGATGTCTTTAGTCATCAGTCCACGGCGCTGGCAACGCCCGAGTTTGATGAGCGTGAAGACAACCGTACAGAGAGTGACTCGATCTGGACTGAGCTGCGCTGGCAGCTCAACTTGACGCCGTTTAGCCCCGTGGACCGTATCGTCGCCGAATGCATCATCGATGGCATTGATGAGCGTGGCTATCTCGAGGCCAGTCTGGATGAGGTGCTCGAAGCCAGTCAGCGCCAGATCGATGCGCTGGAGCTTGACGACGAGATCGAGTTGTCTGAAGTGGAGGTCGTGCTCAAGCGCATCCAGAATTTTGACCCCGTCGGTGTCGGTGCGCGTGATCTCTCCGAGTGCCTGACCCTACAACTGCGCGCCCTGCCGGAGGCGACACCACATCGTCAGGCGGCACTGGCCATGATGGCACACCATGAGCTGCTGCTGGTCAACGACCTGCCCAAACTCATGCGCCAGACGCAGCTGTCTCAGGATGAGCTCAAGGCGGCATTGACGCTGGTCAAATCGCTGGAGCCTTATCCGGGCCTGAAATTTCAAAACAACGAACGCGAACATCAGTTGCCTGATGTCGTCGTGCGCAAAAAAAACAGCCACTGGGAAGTCCAGCTCAATACCGACATCCTGCCTAAGCTGCGCATCAATCCCTACTATGCCGGCATGATCCGTCGTGCAGATTCGAGTGACGATAATCAATATCTGCGCTCACATATGCAGGAAGCGCGTAACTTCATCAAGAGTGTGGATGAGCGCCATAAGACCCTGCTCAAAGTCGCCACCTGCATCGTCGAGCATCAGCGCGCCTTCCTTGAGCATGGTCCTGAAGCCATGAAGCCGTTGATCTTGCGCGACATCGCGCTTGAGACCGATCTGCATGAGTCCACCGTCTCGCGTGTGACCACGCAAAAATACCTGCTGACCCCGCGTGGGCTGTTTGAGCTGAAGTATTTCTTCTCCAGTCACGTGGCGACCAG
>JASLEL010000338.1 GCA_030151145.1 Aquirhabdus sp.
CTTGATAGTAGGCGATGATCGAGTCGATCACGGCGGCATAGTGGCCTTCTTTATTGCCAAAATAATAGGGGATGGCGGCGATATTCACGCCGGCTTCGGCCGCCAGCATCCGCGTCGAAGCTTTCTCATAGCCGACTTCACTATAGATCTTGAGTCCTGCCTGCAGCAGTTTCTGACGGGCGATCTCGCCGCGCTCAGTACATTCATTCGAAGCGGCATCGCTTGGGGTGTGAGGTTCGTTGGGTGTCATCGTTGGGTTTCCCTGATCGGGGAAGGGAGATGTGGTGAATAATAAGTCAAGCGATTGAGTAAGTCAATCGATTGACTTTTCTTTTGGATAAAAATCTTCACAGACAGATGCGCAAAAATACAACATCCCTTGCTTGGTGGCGTGGCGGTGTATCGCTATGATGGATCGTTTGGTTAATTACGTGTTTGAGCAAAAAGGAGAAAATTCGTGCATAAAGCCATGCAAAAGACCGGATTAAACACTATCGTGACAAGGCTGATGTCCACGCTATTGGGCTTGGGTGTGCTGCCTATGGTCCATGCCGAATCTCTCTCGCGGCTCAAGACACAGGTCGATGCGGCGGTTACACCCGTCATGCAGCAGGACAACATTCCCGGCATGGCCATCGGCGTGATCCGGGGCGATCAGACGGCGATCTACACCTATGGTCTGGCCTCGGTCGAAGCGAAAACGCCCGTCACCCCAGATACGCTGTTTGAGTTGGGCTCCATCAGCAAGACGTTTACTGCCACGCTCACTGCTTGGGCTGAAGTGCATCACAAGCTGCGACTGACCGATCCGGTCGAGCAGTATCTGCCTGAGCTTGCGGGCCATCCTTTTGGTAAAGTCACGCTGTTGCAGCTCGGTACGCATACCCCAGGTGGTCTGCCGCTGCAGGTGCCGGATCAGATCCATACGATGCCCGAGCTGATGCAGTATTTCAAAGACTGGCAGCCTGCTTATGCGCCGGGCACCATGCGCACTTATGCCAATCCCGGCATCGGTACGCTGGGGCTGATCACGGCGCGTGCCATGGGACAGGATTTCGATACGCTGATGGCGCGCAAGCTGTTTCCGGCGTTGGGATTGACGCATAGCTATATGAATGTCCCACAGTCACAGATGGCAAACTACGCGCAAGGCTATAGCAAGACCAGTCAACCCGTACGGATGACGGGGGATGTGCTGTCGTTTGCTTCTTATGGTATCAAGTCCAATGTCACAGACATGGTGCACTTCCTGCAGGCCAATATGCAGCAGGTCAAGCTTGAGCCGACACTGGCGCAGGCGATCCAGCAGACGCATACCGGCTACTATCAGACCACGCTGATGACGCAAGACCTGATGTGGGAGCAGTATCCCTATCCGGTGAGCCTTGAGACATTGATCAGCGGTAATTCTCCGCATATGCTAGATCCGCAAGCAGTAACGGTAATCCGGCCCGCCATGGCGCCGCGTCAGGATGTCTGGATCAACAAGACTGGTTCAACCAATGGCTTTGGCGCCTATGTCGCCTATGTGCCGCAGTTGAAGATCGGTATCGTGATGCTGGCAAACCATAATTTCCCGATGGAAGATCGGGTCAAACTGGTCCATCAGATTTTCTCGGCGCTGCAAACGTCAACACAAACGCCTAAGTCAATGTCTGGGCCTGTGGATTTACCCACAAAGCTTGCGGGTAAGGGTGTGGATAAGTAGACGTGGAACGGGTGGAACGCTGATGTCATCGGCATTTCGGCTTTTTGTTTATCATTTAATCGGTTAAGTCAATCATGGAACATTACCCAGCGGCTACAGCAGGAAGCATACCCAGCGGCAAGATGAAAACCCTCGCTTTTATCCATCGCAATGACACGCGCTTTGCAGTCGGAGATTTCTCACCAGTGCTGACCGTGTTCTCCCATCATGAGCTGGGTAATACCGTATCGCCCTTCTTGCTGCTCGATCATCTGGGCCCGGGCAGGCTGCTGCCGACCTCCCAGCGCAAAGGCGTCAACGAGCATCCGCATCGTGGCTTTGAGACGGTGACGCTGGTTTATGCCGGGGAGATTGAGCATCGCGATTCGACGGGTGGTGGTGGATTGATCGGGGCAGGCGATGTACAGTGGATGACCGCAGCGTCGGGTGTGATCCATCGCGAGCTGTTTAGCGAGGCGTTCTCACGTATAGGTGGGCCGTTTGAGTTGGTCCAGCTCTGGGTCAATCTCCCCGCGAAAGACAAAATGTCTCCTGCACGCTATCAGAACCTGACGAAAGCCCAGATCCCGGTCGTTGAGCTGCCTGATGGGGCAGGGACCGTGCGGGTGGTGGCTGGGGCCTTCTGGGGGATAGCAGGTCCGGCGCTGACGCATAGTCGGATGAATGTGTTTGATGTCCAGATCGCAGCAGGTCAGACGGTGACCTTTCCGGCTGAGGATGGCGATACGGCGCTGGTCTTTGTGCGCTCAGGTCAGATCAAGTTTGCCGAGGGTGACGTGGTGGATGATCAGGGCATGGCGGTGATGTAGAGTCACGGCGGGGCGTTTGATGTGACGGTACAGGCCAATAGCAAGCTCGTCATCCTGACTGGTGCACCGCTCAATGAGCCGATCAATGCGCATGGCTTCTTTGTCATGAATTCCTATGAGGAGATCTTGCAGACTTATGATGATCTCAAGCAGGGACGGCTAGGCGGGAAGGTGCAGTCGTAGATAGTGGTGTGTTTGTCTTTAAATTATCCTTTCACTGCGGTATGTTAGCGTTATTGGGCCTGGGCCATTGGGACAAGGATGATGGATCAAGAAGAAATCCTGCTGCGGTCGAAGATGAAGGGATGGTGGCGGCTGTTTATCGTCTTGAGCGTATTGCCCATGTTGACGATATTTTTACTGTCTCCAGGGCATCATGTGATATCGGTGATGTACTTTTATCTGTTGGCGGTTTTATTTGCATTCTTTGCTGAAAACCAGATACTCATGACGAGGACTGATATCCGGCAGATCACCACATTTGCAGGTAAGATCCGGTTGAGTACGATCAATCAGGTGGTCTATCCAGATATTGATCGCATAGAGGTGATGGAGACTTTCAATCGCTCGAAAGTCCTCAATATCACGACCAAGGATCGGCGCAGGATCGTATTTAATCTGGCGCTTTTTTCCAACACTGATGCGTTGATCATCCATTTATTTCATCAGGTGCATTTTGATCCCAGTCCCGTGAGGCTGGATATCCCGGGTACTCAGGACATTGGTCAGCGCGCATTGCATATCTTGGCGGCTGCACTCGGTGCTTTGTTTGCCTCACTCGCATTTGACCATTTCTTGATCCATGCGTTGCATGTTGCGTCAGAGAGCATCTCACACTTGTTCTGGTGCACGATTCCGGTGGCGATTTTGCTCAGCTATTTATGGATTCGAGGTGAGAGGAAAGCTTACCCATTGCTGGCGTCAGGAGTGGTCGGCGTCGTCTCAGGCATACTCTGTGGACTTGCCTTACTGACGGCAAATCATTGGGTCACCGAGCATTGCATTCAGCCCACACCTGTAGACATGGTGTATCGCTACACCAGAGATGACTGTCAGTTCTGGCGCCCGGCAGATGCTGCACGACTTGATATTGCTCATACGGATAATGAGGCCGCAGTGTGTAGTCATTGGGACAAAGGCTACGTCAAAGACCTGCAAGTCGGCGCAACATATCGTGTGCCGGTCTTGGAAGGATTCTTAAATGACATTGCCTTTCCGGTAGAGGCCTTTCACCAAGCAGTATTACTTTCTGCACCCAAAAAAAAGACCAGTCAATCTGTTCCGAGTACGCAAGCGGAAACTTTGCTGCGTCATCAAAGTCAGTAGACTTACCCACATCCTCTGCGGGTAAGCCTGTGGGTAACTACCCGTGAAACGCATGGAACACTTGTCCGTGCTGGCTTAACGGTGGATGACTGGAATTTGTACACCCTTGCCGGATCTCTGCGAGTAGCAAAGGTGGTCTTTCGTTACATGCAACGTTTAGGCGGTTTAAGAGAGAGCCCTACAGCTTTCGGGTGGAAGCTGAATTTGATTCGCCATCCACCCACAGCTACACGAATGTCAGGACTCCATTCCCCTGTCAGCCGATCACACAACCTTGGCGGTTACTCTGATCCTGTGTAGTGAAATGTGTGTCCGCGACGGCCTGCTGGTACAGGTTGTAATTGAGCAGTGCGGTATAGCAGATCAGATGATGATCACAGGGGATACTGTCCTGAATGATATCTGATGCCGGGATGGTCTTGGCCTGAATGAGCGACTGGTATGGCGTCAGGTGATCGAACGCATGATCGGGATTTTGAGGGACGATATCGCGCGCGTAGTTAAAGACGTCATAATTTGGGACATGTGCTTCGAAAAAATTCACAAAATTGGCATCGCCGGTTTTGGGGGATGCGAACATACATGCTTTCACCTTTGCTCCCCGCAGGTTGAGGTCCAGTGCGAGATAGGTCGCGAGTGCCGCTCCCAAGCTATGTCCTGTCACGGTGATCGGCAAGTTCTTTTGATTGGCGAGCGTTACTAAACTGGTCACTAAATCCTGCCCATCTGTGGATACATCGCTGATAAATTTCATGGAGCTATAAATCCGCCAGAATCCCTCATCGACCAATGACTTGTTGTCTGGATCATTCGGGTAGTAGTCCATCCAAAAATCGGCGTCATCAATCCATTCTGCAAGACCAATCGTCCCGCGAATCGCAACCAGAATTTCTTGACCGTTAGAGGCCACATACCCATAACAAGACGTGTCCGGTCCCATGCCAAAGAAACGCTGAATCTCTCCCAGCGTCTGACTCAGAATCTGATCATTGCCGGTGAGCCAGCCCAACAACTGATACCCTGCATTGGTCACACGCGGGTCTATCTGTAGTGGCGGGATTTGATGAATTTCTGGATAGCAGGAGTCGTAAGAATACATCGTTAACAGGGCATAGCTTGCAGCGGTATTTCTGTCCATGATTTTCCCCTTATTATTGGTTTTATTGCAAGATTGAGTCTATGCCTTAAATAGATCATGTGAAGGCGTTAGTCATATCGTTGTGTAACACTTTGTGATTAATGAAAAAATAATGCCAGCCTTTACTTGTAGGAGATGCGGTGAGTGCTTGCGGTATTGCCGATGGCCTTATGATTACAGATCAGCGCATGCGTGTATGAGATCGACTCTAAGCCTGAGGACGGCATTTTTTGCGCGATGCGATGAGGGTAAGAATGGCGCATATGCTGTTGCTCCAACATATGCGTCTTTTGGTGCTAACCCATAGATTCTTAGATGTGCTGACGCATCGTCGGATGCTGTGCCGGTCATCATGCGGAGTAGACGGTAGTATCTATAGCCGCTAGACCATCAGTATTCATGGGGACATAAACCATCGCCACTCTGGCACCCGATTGGCTTGCGTCCGTTCAAAGTACATGATCGCGCAGGTGAGCAGCATGAGCACCACGCCCCATGCATGCTTAATCATGGGGAGCGTCATCAATGCCCAACAGGTGCCCACACACCACAAGCCCTGAATCACCCCATAGCGGGCCGCATCATAGTAAGCATGCCAGCCAAAAGGACGTAGCCTTGGCTTGATATGACAATGATTTAGGCTCATTTGCTTATATGGGCTCATTTGCCAGATCAGGGTGATGATCAGGAAGATGGCAAAGGTCAGGTTTCCTGAGATCTGGGCATCCTGTATCTCGGTCAGGATACCCAGAGCGATCACACCCACGCCCATCCATATCGCAAGGTAACCGCTGATGAAGGTCGTCATGGCTCCGATGCGTTTACGGGAGAAATTACGCTCCCAGATGAAGCGCAGCGGATCGGACAGCATCGGCGTCATCATCGCCAGCACCATCCAGAACCAGTGCAGCAGACTGTGATGGGGTGCTGACAATGGTTCGGGCATTGGCATGGGCATATCGGTCATAGGCATGTCCATGCTCATCTGCATAGGGTGCAGATGATGCGCATGACCTGAAAAAATAAAT
>JASLEL010000343.1 GCA_030151145.1 Aquirhabdus sp.
TGAAAGTCATCAAGCTGGAGCAAAACTATCGCTCCACCAGCCGTATCCTCAAAGCCGCCAACACGGTAATCGAAAACAACCCGCATTTGTTTGAAAAAGCCCTCTGGAGTGACAAGGGCCACGGCGATGTGATCCGCATCATCCACTGCCGCAATGACGACGACGAAGCCGAACGTATCGTGCACGACATCATGACCCACAAGCTCATGAACGGCAAAACCTGGAAAGACTACGCCGTGCTCTATCGCGGTAACTTTCAGGCCCGTGTGCTGGAGACGCAGCTACGCGAGATGCAGATCCCGTACAAGCTCTCAGGCGGGACATCTTTCTTTGCCCGCGCCGAGATCAAGGATGTGATGAGCTATCTGCGCCTGATCATCAATCCCGACGACGACAGCGCCTTCCTGCGCATCATCAATACCCCCAAGCGCGAAATTGGGCCTGCGACACTGGAGAAGCTCGGTCTGTTTGCCCAAGAGCACAACATGTCTCTGCTCTTGGCCGCAGGCGACCTGCGCCTCGGCATGGCCGTCGCCCAGAAGAAAGCGGTCATGCACCTGCATGAATTTGCCCAGTTCATCGAGCAATACACGCGCGACCTGCATGACAATGACGAGCCGCTGCCGCTGGTGCGCCAGATGATCAACGAGACCGGCTATATTGATATGGTCAAGGAGCAGGCTGCGACGCCGCAGGCCGAGAAAAACAAACTCGATAATATCGAGACGCTCTTCACCAGTATCCAGAGCCTGATCAACCGCGCAGATGATGTCGATGAAAAGAACATCGAAAGCGTCATCCGCAAGCTCGTCCTGCTCGATATGCTGGAGCAGCAGCAAGAAGAAGAAGACACCGACAAGGTCAATCTCATGACGCTGCACGCCGCCAAGGGACTCGAATTCCCCTATGTCTACATCATGGGGCTCGAGGAAGACCTGCTGCCGCACAAGAACTCCATCGCCGCCGACACCGTCGAAGAAGAGCGCCGCCTCATGTACGTCGGCATCACACGCGCACGGCAAGGTCTGACCCTCACCCTTGCCGAGCAGCGCAAAATGGGCGGCAACCTGCGTCAGACCACACCGAGCCGATTCTTGGATGAGCTGCCCGAAGAAGAGCTGGAATGGTCCGGCAAGAAGAAAAAAACCGCCAGCAATGTCGATCCGAAAGCACAAGCCGCCGCTTATCTGGCCAACTTAAAAGCCTTGATGAAATAATGAAACAACTTGTCGGGCAGCCTATATCCTATGGCTACCCGACAGGCAGCATGACATGCATACGCCGATCAGCCATGCTAAGATCAGCACTGCAAAAACATGCTGTACGCGGACATCATGGACACCAACACCAACCACTGAAATCCAGCTATGAAATTACAACTCAAAATCCTTGATCCCCGTATCGGTACCACATGGCCGCTGCCTGCACATGCCACCTCAGGCTCCGCCGGGATCGACCTGCGCGCCTGCCTTGATGAAGCCATTATTCTTGAGCCGAACAGCAGCCGTCTGGTGAAAACCGGCATGGCCATTTATATTCAAGATCCCGGTTATGCGGGTCTGATCCTGCCCCGCTCAGGCCTCGGGCACAAACATGGCATCGTACTGGGCAACCTCGTCGGCCTGATCGACTCCGATTATCAGGGTGAACTGATGGTTTCGGTCTGGAATCGCGGCACCACAGCGTTTACACTTGAACCCGGCGAACGGATGGCGCAATATGTGCTTGTTCCTGTTGTGCAAACCTCGTTTGAGATAGTTGAAGACTTTGCAACCAGCGAGCGCGGCGCTGGCGGATTCGGTCACACAGGACGACAGTAATCCACCGTCGGGAATGCATAGCGTTGTTCCCGGCCGCCAAGGCCCCCTTAGGGATGGCTAAAGCCACAAGCATGACAATGCCATGGAGGGTTTTTGTATGCTTATTTTGCGTGACGATGCACGCCTTGACCCGGTGTACA
Organism: Aquirhabdus sp.; assembly: GCA_030151145.1. Classification (GTDB taxonomy): domain Bacteria; phylum Pseudomonadota; class Gammaproteobacteria; order Pseudomonadales; family Moraxellaceae; genus Aquirhabdus. The sequence goes on from JASLEL010000343.1 coordinate 1,961, forward strand.
TGATTAAAATGGAACTTTTTTAATGAAAAAACCGTTCAAAACTGCTTCGGCATTCTCCTCACTGACGGCACATTCGCCAAAATTCGGCGCAAGGCAGAAATCCCCTTTCAAAGCCACGACCAATCATCGTACGCAATCTCTGGTTATCCATATCGCCGTCGTACTTGGGCTCAGTAGCGCGAGCTACTTTCTGGTCGGGCATGTCATTGGTCGTCAGGATTTGGCCAGTACCGAGTCGTTCGGCAAGCAGGCCGCACTGGTGATTGATCGTCAGGTTCATACCTGGAAGAACGAAGGCGACCTGCTCGCGCAGGACCCGAGTCTGAAGCTGACCAGTACGGTCAAGGCCATCATTCCGCCCACATCGGCAAGCACCTCGCCTACGGCTGCGACATCAGCGCATAGCAAGGCTACCCCTGCAGCAACCGACACCCCTAGCGTCGAAAGTACACTGAGCTTTGTCGATCAGGACATGCTGAATCGTGCGCGCAAAGCACCGCTTTTCCCCGAAGTCAGCATGGTCCATGGTCATGCCACCGTCGTGACCATCAGTGCCACAGCCAATGGCGGCTATGTAATCAGCGAGCGTCCCTTTGCACCATTGGCCAATGACCTGAGTCGTATCACGCCTGCCGATATTCAACTCACCGTGTCCCAACAAACTGGCAATAGCCCCAATATCAACGTATTCCAGAGCCAAAGCCAAGGCAATGCTGCCATGAATGACATCCCGCTGCAGGCCAAGGGATGGCACTTAAGTGTCAACAAGGTCGCTGTCTTCTCCTGGAATCCGCTGGAAAATCTGCCGTTGCTGTCGGCGCTGTTTGTGCTGATCGGTGGCGTTTTGACCCTGCTGGGCTGGTCCATGATCAAGCCATCCTCGACATCCGGGCAGGCTGTGCCTAAAGGTCCCACGGATGACGAAATTCTGGAGGACTTTGCCCAGCAGGTCGCCTCTGCGCCCTCAGTCGCGACATCCACGATCCCTCAGACACCCATCGTTGATCCGCTCACACCAGCCATTACTACCGTCGCCGCCACCAAACCGATCCCACCAGCAGAGCATTCACGTGTGCTGGCAAAAGAGGCAGAACCCGCACCCAAACCCGCAGCACCACTACAGACTGCCGCTGTAGACCATGATGATTTGCTCCTTGACGATGCCGAGATCGATGAGTTGTTGGCCGAAAGCCGTGCTCCGGCATTACAGGCTGCGGCAAGCACGCCAGCACAAGAAGAACGCAGCAATGTGATTGACTTCAAACTGGACGACGATGTGCTGCTGCCAGATCTTGAATTCGTGATTGCCAAAAATATATTGCCCCAACGCATCTTCCGCGCCTATGACATCCGTGGCAAGATCAGCGAGCTGACCGCCACCTGGATGTATCCGATTGGTCGTGCGCTGGGCAGTGAGTTGAAATCACGGGGTCAGAGCGAAGTGGTCGTCGGCTATGATGCACGCACCAGCAGTGAAGAATATGCCAAGATCATGCGTGAAGCACTGGTAGAATCGGGCCTGCAAGTCATAGATATCGGCCGCGTACCGACGCCAGTCATGCATTATGCGGCCCGCGAACGCGCAGGCAACGGCATCATGATCACTGCCAGCCATAACCCAGCAGAGTATAACGGCGTCAAATGGCT
>JASLEL010000361.1 GCA_030151145.1 Aquirhabdus sp.
GCACCTTTGGACATTCCGAAAGTCTGCTGGTCGCCAGTCCCGAGTACCTGCGCCTGCATGGTCGACCCAAGCACCCGCGCGAGCTGATCGAGCATGCGACCTTGAGCAACAACGAAAGCGATCTTAAGCAACAATGGAAACTGCACGGCCCCAATGGCCCCGAGCTATTCGACATCCGGCCGCAGCTGGTCGGATCGAGCTTTCCCCTGCTCGGTGCGCTGGCGGAACAGGGCGTAGGCATTACCCTTCTACCGCTCTTGTGGTGTACGGATCCGCTACAGGCGGGGAAACTTGAGATTGTGCTGCCGGAATGGCGTCTGCCACAGGGCATCTATCACGCCGTGTTTGCGTCACGTCGAGGCATGCTGCCTGCGGTGCGGGTGTTTATTGATTTTCTGGCGGAGAAAATCCCGCCCATGCTCGACACCACGCGCATGGCATTCATGGCGCAGTGCGACGAACATCATAAAAAGACCGGCAAACCGCCACTGCATGTCGTCGATGCGACCGAGGATTGATTGCCAAAGGACAGTGCCTAAAAGATCAAGTGAATCCGATCAGTTACACCAGATCGGTGTCGATATGCACAGTACCTGTCAGCACCTTGTGGATCGGACAGGCATTGGCAACCTGCAAGAGTCGTGCACGCTGCGTATCGTCCAGCGCACCGATTAGGGTGACGTGACGGGTGATCTGATTGCCGTCTTCAGGCTTGCCGTCAGGGTTGAAGGCCAACTGCACCTTCACCTCATCCAGCGGCCAGCCTTTGCGCTTGGCATACATCTTGAGCGTGATCGAGGTGCAGGCACCGAGACTCGACAGCAATAGCTCTGTTGGCGAGGGTCCGGTATCACCACCACCCACATCCACGGGCTCATCCGCCTGCCACGTGTTGGTCGCCGTGCTTAAGCTCACCACATAGTCCACATTCTGAATATGTGCATTTACATCGCCCATGTCGCGCTCCTTTTCCTTTAGATCACATCATTTAAAATATCATTGTTCTGACGAAGGTTTCCATCATGGCTATCGGCCTTGCAAAAGGCAATGTCTACCTCTTAGTCCAAACGTAAAGCCCCAGAACACCCAAAAAATTTATGCTTTTGCTTCTCGCAGGGATGCCGAGCGTAACTGTCCGAGCCAAGGATGGCGAGTTTTACGCGAGAAGGGGTTTTGCTTACTTTTGCCCAGACAAAAGTAAGGCTGCCGGCAGGCCAACCCTACATTAAAAAGCATCACAGTACGTACTACCGTGATGCTTGTTCTTCACTGACGAACATGATTACTAGAAAGTCATCACTTACTCAGCAATCTGCCCAAACTTCCCACTATTAAAATCCACCATCGCCTGCCGAATCTCCGTCTGCGTATTCATCACAAACGGACCATAACCTGCGATCGGCTCATCCAGCGGTGCACCTGAGAGGATCAAGAAATCCGCATCGGTATTGGCCTCAACCACCGCATCAGTCCCGGCTTGCTCCAGCACCACCAGATGCGCATCACGGGCAATATGCTCGCCATTGACCTGCACGGTACCCTTGCGTACCACGACGGCTAACGTATGCCCGTCATTGACGCGGAAAGTCTGCGCCTTGCCCGCATTCAAATGCACATCCCAGACATCGATTGGGCTGTACGTCTCGGCAGGACCACGGAAGCCTTCAAAGGCCCCTGCAATCACCCGCACCTGACCCGCATCATCCGCTAGTGGTACAGCTGGGATGTCTTCATTGACAATGCCTTGGTAATGCGCTGGCGTCATCTTATCCTTGGCAGGCAGATTGACCCACAGTTGCACCATCTCAAAAGTCCCGCCAGCTTCGGTGAATTTGTGCGAGTGGAACTCCTCGTGGATGATCCCACCACCCGCCGTCATCCACTGCACGTCGCCTGCACCGATGACACCACCGGCACCGGTCGAATCACGATGCTCAACCTCGCCCTGATAGGCGATGGTCACAGTCTCAAAGCCGCGATGCGGATGCTGACCGACGCCGCGTGGAGCCGTCGCAGGTTTAAACTCGGTCGGCTCGGCATAGTCCAGCATCAGGAAGGGACTCAGCTCCTGACCCAGACGGTCATAGCTAAACATCGACCGGACGGGGAAACCATCACCGACCCAGTGCTTACGCGGATTGTGATAGACACCGATGACTTTTTTCAGAGTATTGCTCATATCGTTTGCTCCTTATCGTGCGAGATATGTGATCCCGCTACTGTCTTGAACACCATAGTACTCCCACATCACAAATAGATCGATACTCACACCCGATACACAGTTGTATCATAAATAGAACGATCATGCCCAGATAAAGGGCAAGGCCGAATTTGCCTGCACCACAGCGTCACTTCACACGAACGTAGCAGCAAATCATTAAAAAGACATATGGATTTCATCTTGCGTGCTAAACCATTCAGGTATAAAAGAGTAAGGACTTCCCCCTCGTTTTAAACCGGAGATGGCCTGATGACGTCAGCAGCCCTGCCTGAAACCGCCGCACACCCCGTCACACCCAGCGATACACCAGATCCCTATCAGCCGCTGCGCGATGATGTCCGCCTCTTGGGCACACTGCTCGGCGATACGCTGCGCCAGCAGGTCGGTGAGACCCTGTATGACACCGTCGAGACGATCCGTCATCTGGCCAAGCAATCCCGCCAAGGCAGTGCGGACGCTGAAACCGAACTCAACCGCGTGCTGACCGCTCTGGATAATGACGAGCTGCTGTCGGTTGCCCGCGCCTTTACGCAGTTTTTGAACCTCGCCAATATCGCCGAGCAATACCACCGTATCCGTCGTCGCCACGTCTGGCAGCGCAGCGAATACGCCCGCCCGCAGAAAGGCTCGGCGCAGGAACTCTTTACCCGCCTGAAGGCGAACGGTATCAGCGATGACGCCCTGTGGCAGAGCGTGCAGGAGTTGGACATCGAGCTGGTCCTGACGGCCCACCCCACCGAGATCAGCCGCCGCACGCTGATCCAGAAATACGACGACATCGCCGAACGACTGGAAACTCTGGACCGTGTCAATCTCACGCCCAAAGAGCGCCAGCAGGAGATTGACCGTCTCAAACGCGACATCGTCGCCGCCTGGCACACCGATGAGATCCGCCATCACAAGCCGACCCCGGTCGATGAAGCCAAATGGGGCTTTACGGCCATTGAGCAGAGCCTGTGGTATGCCGTGCCGCAGTTCCTGCGCGAGTTTGACGACTGTCTGCATACACATACCGGCCATAATCTGCCGCTGACCCGCACCCCGATCCGCTTTGCCTCATGGATGGGCGGTGACCGCGATGGCAATCCTAACGTCACCCATAGCGTGACCGAAGAAGTCCTGCTCCTCGCCCGCTGGCAGGCCGCCGAGCTGTACTGGCACGACATCGACGCCCTGCGCTGGGAGCTGTCGATCGACCGCTGCAGTCCTGCCATGCAGGCCAAATTAATCGAGCTGGGTATCACAGACAGCAAAGAGCCCTACCGCGACCTGTTGCGCGAAGTACGCCGTCGTCTGGGACTCACACGCGACTGGGCCAATGCCCGCCTGCGCGGTGATCTGGCTGATGACCGCGACATCTACCTGTATGCGGCCGACCTCATGGCACCGCTTGCCCTCTGCTATGAATCACTGGTCGAGTGCCAGATGGAGGACATCGCCAATGGCAATCTCATCGACATCATCCGCCGCGTCTCCTGCTTTGGCGTCGAGCTGCTCAAGCTCGACATCCGGCAGGAGTCGGGTCGCCACCGCGACGTGGTCAGCGCCATTACTCAGTATCTGGGTCTCGGCAACTATGCCGACTGGCGCGAGGATGAGCGCCGCACCTTCCTTTGCCATGAGATCAAAAATCCGCGCCCGCTGTTGCCCAAGATCCTCAATGCCGCAGCCGATGCACCCATCCTCTCGGCCAATGTGCAGGAAAGCCTCGCGACCTTTGATGTCCTCGCAGCCCATCCCGGCGAAGCCTTAGGGGCCTATGTCATCTCCATGGCCCAGCAAGCGAGTGATGTACTTGCGGTATTGCTGCTACAGAAAAAAGCCGGCGTGCAGAAGCTGCTGCGCGTCGTGCCACTGTTCGAGACTTTAGACGATCTCGACCGTGCGCCGTCCGTGCTGGAGGCACTGTTCGCCATTCCCGAATATCTGGAAGCGATTCAGGGTCATCAGGAAGTCATGATCGGCTACTCCGACTCAGCTAAAGACGCAGGCTTCCTCACAGCCAACTGGGCACAATACCGTGCACAGGAAGCCCTGACGGCTATCGCACAAGCGCACGGCATTAAGCTTACCCTATTCCACGGACGTGGCGGCTCGGTCAGTCGTGGCGGCGCACCGACCCATCAGGCGCTGCTCGCCCAGCCTCCCGGCTCGGTACATGGCTCAATCCGCGTCACCGAGCAGGGTGAGATGATCCGCTTTAAATTCGGTATGCCCGGCATCGCCATCCGCAATCTGGAGCTGTACGCCACCGCGACCCTTGAGGCCACCCTACTGCCCCCACCAGCACCCAAGCCTGAGTGGCGCGCCCTGATGCACGAGATGACCGCGATCTCGCTTGCGACCTATCGCGAGACGGTGCGCGAGACACCGGACTTTATCCGTTACTTGCGCACGGTCACGCCGGAGCTTGAGCTACAACTCCTACCACTCGGCTCTCGTCCAGCAAGGCGCAATACCCAAGGCGGCATCGAGTCGCTACGCGCCATTCCGTGGGTGTTTGCCTGGACACAGATTCGCCTCATGCTACCCGCATGGCTCGGCACCGGTCGCGCCATCCACGGCATGCTGGATCGCGGTGAGGGCGAGACCATCCATGACATGCTGGATCACTGGCCGTATTTCTATGCCGTGATCGACATGCTGGAGATGGTCCTTGCCAAGGCGGACGCCCATATCGTGCAGTACTACGAGTCTCAGCTCACCCATGATCCGGCACTGCTCGAACTGGGTACAGAATTGCGCCGCCGTCTGGCCTTCACCACCGAGACCCTGCTGAAGGTCACCGGTCGCAAAGCGTTGCTTGAGAATGCGCCCGTGCTGCGCCGCGCCATCGCCGTCCGCAGTCCTTATGTGCTACCGCTGCACATGCTGCAGGCCGAGCTCATGCAGCGCCGCCGTGACAGCGACGGCAGCAAGCTGTTTGATCAGGCACTCATGGTCACCATCGCAGGGATCGCGGCGGGACTGCGCAATACTGGCTGATTTTGCTCACCACCACAAAAGGAGTTCCAAGATGTACACGCTGTCCCCTGCGCTACGCTGGTTCTCGCGTCAGGAACTCCTGAGGATCATGCTGCTTGCCATCAGCGGTCACGCGATGGCAATATCCACCTCATCCACGACAAACTCAACTGTATCACCCGCCTATGACGGCCCGCGCGGCGGCTGGAACTACGCGGGCCTTACGGATCGCTCAACCGATGCCACCGTCAGCTACCCCACCCCGCCGATCCTGCGCGGTCAGACGCGGAGCCGCAGACCGATCAAAGGCACCATCCCGAAAAGCGAGCAGCACGATCCACATCTAATCGTCAATGGCAATGCCTTAAGACTGAATACCGACAAAGACGGCCATTTCGAGCGTTACTACGCTTTTGGTAAAGGCTCCAACAGCATCGAGGTGCGTGCCGACCGCAGCAAATCCGGTCACCGCGTGCAGTTTTATGAAGCCAACCCCAATCAGGCGACACCGCACTTACGCATCGTCTGCTCGTGGGACGCACCCGAGGCCGAAGTCGATCTGCATATCATCACACCTGACCGTCAGCATGTGGCCTACTGGGACCCGATCATGAAAGACGGCGGCGGGCTGGATGTCGATAGTGTGGATGGGCCGGGACCAGAGATGTTTACCGATGCCACGCCGCAGCACGGCACCTATATGGTCTATGTCAATTACTATGGCAATATCGACGACGAGTCCGGCTATAACTTTGACCAGAGTAAACTCAAAAAACCCATCGTCACCGCCACCATCAGCCTGATCACCGATGAAAATACGCCCAAGGAAAAACGCGAGAGCTTCGTCGTGCCATTGCGCAAGATCGGCGAGCTGAATTTGGTCAAGACGTTTATTTATTAATCATCCGGGCAAAAACTAGAGTCTGGAATAATGCCTATAAGTTAAAATATAGAGCCTTCGTACCTCATAAGTATGGGCTTTGATTTTCGCATGTGGCTTCCCACAACTGTTCGAGCCAAGGATGGCAGGCTTTTAAAGTAAAGAGCTTGTGCGAAAAAGGGCTTTTGCCGACGATTGGCCAGTCAATCGTTGCGCCGGCGGCAGGCCAGCCAACATAAGAAAACCAACAGTGGGCATTGCCATAACCATTCTATTCTGATCTGACGGGCCATCAGCCTTTTGGCGCATAAAAATCCTGTAACGCCTGCCCCAGCCAGTCATAGAGAAGTCGCATGCGTCGCACCGTGCGCACATCATGATGCATCACCAGCCACACCTCCATCGTCATCAGTTGCAGATCCGGCAGCAGCGCGACCAAAGCCGGATCTCGCTCAGCGATGCGCCGCTGGCAGCCGCCGATCCCCAGACCTGCCCTAAGCAGCGCTAGTTGTCCGACATCACGATCACAACGAAAATGAAACATCTCGCGCGAGACACCTGCTAAGGTCGTCTGTCCGATCAGATTGCTCTCCTGATCAAAACCGATCAGGGCATGCTGCAGAATCTCTGGCAATGACTGCGGGATATCCCGACCCAGCAACCGCTGCCGCGCCAGATAGCGCTCATGCGCATAGAACCCCAATTCGGCCACCGCCACCTTGCGCGCCACCAGTGCCTCCTGCTCAGGCCGCACCATACGTACGGCAATATCTGCGTCACGGCGCAGGAGATCTTCACGGCGATTGGTCAGAGACAGTTCGATCTCGATCGCAGGATAGCGTACGCAGAAACCCTCCAAGAGCCCCGGCAGTACCTCAGTACCGACGATCTCGCTCGCGGTCAAGCGCACCACGCCCGCCTCACTGTCCTCTTCACTTGAAGCGAGACGACGCACACTGGCCTCTGCCGCCGCCATCGCCTCGATCTCCGGGGCCAGCACCCGCGCCGCACTGGTCGCCTGTAAGCCTTGACTGGAGCGGGTAAATAGCATCACGCCCAATCCCGCCTCCAGTGCCTCGATATGCCGGGCAATGGTCGGTGCGGTGGTGGCAAGCTGCCGTGCCGCCGCCGACAGACTGCCCGTCGCCAGCACGGCACGGAAGGCCCGATAGCTATCCCAAGAATGCCCTTGATCTGCCATGACACGCCTCCAAGGATTGTTATATAGCCATTAAACAAGAATAGAAGAAGCCATCATAGGTATAAAAACGTAAAGTGGCTTTAAAGATTTTGTTATTCCGTTGTTCAGAAAGTCGCCGTATTGTAGATACCAGATCATCCACTGAGATCATCAATCAGGAGAGCATCATGAGCATCACTAACGACACCACAGACATCACCTCAAACCCATCTAATCCCGCCAAGCGTGCCCTGATTCTGGGTGCCACTGGCAATTTCGGCAGTAGCATGGCTCGTGCCCTGCTCGCCCACGGCTGGCAGGTTGTCGCCCTGCAGCGTGACCCTGCCAAAGCCCGGCAGGCGCATCCTGACCTTGCGATCGAGTGGATCGCCGGCGACGCCATGCAGGCTGCCGATGTCGCCCGCGCTGCACAAGGTGCGGCCATCATCGTCCACGCCGTCAACCCACCCAACTATCAGCGCTGGCGCGAGCTGGCCCTGCCCATGCTCGATCACAGCATCAGCGCCGCACGACAACAGCAGGCCCGCATCGTCCTGCCCGGCAATGTCTATAACTATGGCCCCGATGCAGGCAGCAAGATCGCCGAGGATGCCCCACAGCACCCGCTGACCGAAAAAGGTCAGGTGCGGGTCGAGATGGAGGAGATCCTGCAGCAGAGCGGTGTGCCCACCCTGATCATGCGGGCGGGGGATTTCTTTGGCGGTGGCAGTCCGAGCGCATGGTTTCATTATATGTTCCGCGCGGGCCAGCCTTTATCCAGCATGCTCTACCCCGGCGACCGCGCTATCCGCCGCGAGTGGGCCTACCTGCCGGATATGACTGAAGCCACGGTCGCGCTGCTGGATCGGCCGGATACGCTTGCGACCTTTGAGCGCTTTCATTACGCTGGTTATGCACTGACCGGACAGGAACTGATCGACGCCGTACGCCGCGTAACGCATCAACCTAAGCTTAAAGTCCGCCGCATGCCGTGGTGGCTCATTGCCTTGGCCTCGCCCTTTGTGCGTCTGGCACGCGAGCTGAACGAGATGCGCTACCTGTGGCAGCAGCCGCTGATCCTCGATGGTCGCAAGCTTGCGGCAGCACTGGGCGGTAGCTGGGTACAGACGCCCATGGAGGACGCCCTGCATGCAAGCCTTGCCGAGCTAGGCTGTCTGCCTGTCAACGCAGAAATGGCCAAGGCCGCCTGAGCAAGACGCGCCTCAGCCACATAGCCACGTTTGATCAGCGCCTGCATCACACGCTAAGCGTCCCCAATGGACTCGCCATCTCGGATAAAGGCAGCAACCGTGCATCCACCACCGCTGCCATGCGATGACCGATCCCTGCCAGATAGCCCGGATGGCGGGCAAAGGCCAGAAACGACTCGACGCTGTGCTGGCGTACCAGCATGGCAAGATCCCACCATGCATCACTCGGCCCGATCAGATAAGGCCCAGCCTGCCCAAGCATCAACAGCTCTCCGCCAGACTCATGCAAATATGGCAGCGTATGCGCGATATAGCGCCGGAATGCCGCCGCGCCGCTGATCGGGGCCTCGGGTGCCAGCTCAGGGGTCGCCGTATAGTCCGCGATATCGCGAAAGCGCAGCAAATTCAGCATCACCACCGACCCTGCCAGTTGACGCTGTACCAGCGAGCGGCCCGCCTCATAAGTTGGTTCCAGATAGGTACAGACGGGATCATGTGCATACATGTCCTTGACTCCTTTTCTATATTTAAAAACTATATTTAAAAAAATCAGGACTCCATCACCAGCATTGACCAAGCCGCCAACAAAGCCATCGACCAAAAAAACAGGCGGTACAGCTGTGCCATACCGCCTGTGCAAATAATATTACCCGGATTAAATTAATAATACAATATTATCCGGGTAAATTACTTTCTCATGATTGAACTGCACTTGTCTTACACGAACATACCGCCCGACGCTTCGATGCGCTGAGCATTAACCCAGCGCGTGGCCTCGGTCGTCAGACTCGCGATCAACGGACCAATGTCATCCGGCACACCAACCCGACCGAGCGCCGTCTGGGAGGCGATACCGGCATTCAGCTCGGCATTGTCGCGCACGGCACCGCCACCAAAGTCGGTCTCAATCGCACCCGGAGCGACGACATTGACCGTGATCTGGCGTGCGCCCAGTTCTTTGGCGAGGTACCGCGTCAGCACTTCGATACCGCCCTTCATGGTGGCATAGGCGGCAAAGCCCGGCAGGGCAAAGCGGGCAAGGCCGGTGGACAGATTGATGATGCGACCGCCATCCTTGATCAGAGGCAGCAAGGTCTGCGTCAGGAAAAATGGCCCTTTCAGATGGATATTCATAAGCTGATCAAACTGCGCTTCAGTCGTCTCTGCGAACGACGCATGCACGCCGATTCCGGCATTATTGATCAGGAAATCAAAGCTGCTTGCACCCCATTGATCAATTACACCTTTTACTTGCCCGGCAAAAGCGGTGAAGGTACTGCTCTGCCCGACATCCAACTGCAGGGCTTGGGCTTTGGCACCCAGAGCCTCGACTTCAGCCACGACTTTAGCCGCCTCATCCTGACGACTGCTATAGGTGAAGATCACATCGACGCCTAAGCGGGCCAGTGCCAGTACAGTATTTTTACCCAGACCCCGGCTACCGCCGGTCACGATTGCAATGCTCATTGCACAACTCCTCATACATGACTTTTAAAAAAGAACATCAGGTGATGGGTGTACAGTACGCCTCGCACTTTGATTGATAAACCGCCCGTTGCCGTTTAGACTGTTCAGAATTTACCAACAATCATAAATTTTATGTCTGATCGTATTGCCCGGATGAACGCCTTCATCATGGTCGCCGACCTCGGCAGCTTTACCCGTGCCGCCGAGCACTTAAGCCTGCCCAAAGCCACTGTCTCGACCTATATCCAGCAATTAGAAAGTGATCTGAACGTGCGCCTCCTGCACCGCACTACGAGGCAGGTGCAGATGACACAGGATGGACAGCTCTTTTATGAGCGTTGCAAGGATTTACTTGCGGATGTGCAGGATGTCGAGTCGATGTTTCGCGGCAGTCCAGCCAGCCTGTCGGGACGACTGCGCGTGGATATGGGCATCGGTGTGGCGCGTCATCTCATCGTGCCGCGCCTGCCGGAGTTTCTAGCACGCTATCCTGAGATTCGCATCGAGCTCAGTTGTACTGATCGCGTGGTCGATCCGGTACATGAGGGCTTTGACTGTGTGATCCGCGTCGGCACGCCACGTGACTCAAGCCTGATCGCACGGCCTTTAGGCGAGATGCGCATGGTGAACTGCGCCAGTCCCGCCTACCTGGCACAGTACGGGATACCGCACTCTATCGCCGATCTGGCAGGTCATGTGCTGGTGGAATATGTGAATACCCTCGGCGCACGCACCGCACCGTTTGAATACGCCGAAGGCGGACTCGTGAAACTTTACAAGATGATGAGCCTCTTGACCGTCAACAATGCCGACGCCTACATCGCCGCCTGCCGTGCGGGGCTTGGCATCATTCAGGTGCCCGTGGTGGGCGCCAGAGAGGATTTAAACGCAGGGAGTCTGGTGGAGATTCTACCCCACCACATCGCACCGCCCATGCCGGTGTCGTGCATCTACCCCCACAGGCGGCATCTCTCCAAACGGGTGCAGGTCTTTATGGATTGGGTACAGGTACAGATGCGGGATTATCTGGCCTAGAGCGGCTGACTTGACTAGACAGACATGTCAGGGCCGCAGAAAAGCTGGAACAGGGCGAGAGGCAGGATATGACATGACGGGGAATCAATCCACCATCACGCGCTTGGGATGCAGCTTGCGCAGACGGTCTACCTTGCCCAAGCCTAAGAATTTGCCATGCTCAAACACCAGCATCTCGCCGGGTTTGACATTACCGGCGTGGATCGCCTGCCCACGGCAGAAATAAATCGCCTCATCCGTGGTCAGATCAATGCGCGGCATATGCGCAATCGGCGCATAGGTCGGCAACAGCAGCGCGTCGCGCCCAGCGTCGTCGAGGGATTCCAGATACTCAAGGGTGATCGTCGGGTCCAAGTCAAACGGCCCGGTCTGCGTGCGGTGCAGTATCGCCACATGTGCACCACAGCCCAACGCCTCACCGATGTCCTCGGCCAAGGTGCGGATATAGGTGCCCTTGCTACACTTGACCGTCAGCGTCAGGGTCGTGGCATCAAAGGCATCCAGCTGCAGTGCATGGATCGTGACCGGACGCGCCTCGCGCTCAATCTCGATACCCTGCCGCGCCAGCTCATACAGTGGACGGCCGTCTTTCTTCAGGGCCGAATACATCGGTGGCACCTGCATGATCGGACCACGATATTGGGTCAGCACCGACTCGATCAGCGCCTCGGATAGCGGTGGTACTGGACGCTCCACCAGCACCTCACCTTCACGGTCGGCAGTCGTGGTGGTCGCACCGAGCTGGACCACGGTGCGGTAGGTCTTGTCTGCATCGAGCAGATGGTGGGAGAACTTGGTTGCCTCACCCAGACAGATCGGCAGCAGGCCTGTCGCCAGCGGGTCCAGCGCACCGGTATGACCGCCTTTCTGCGCCCGATACAGCCAGCGGACTTTCTGCAGGATGCCGTTGGAGCTGTAGCCTAGTGGTTTATTCAGCAGCAGCACGCCACTGATGGCGCGGCGGATCAGTTTGGGACGGGGATCGGACATGAGAGACAAACCTGTGCAAAGCCTGCGGCAGCGGAAAAGGATAAAAAACAGCCACCAACAACAAAAATCATGCGCATGTTATCGACTTCACCGACTTGAGGCAACGTGATTTCATCGGCGATCCGACCAGCACACCATCCACCATCCTCGCCATACAAAATAGCCTCGCATCACATGCAGCAGCAGATGTGAAAACGTGTTATTTTTCAGGCCATCATTCTTCCTATCGCAAGGCTGCTCGCATGTACAGCGATGATATCGCCCTCGTCCAGCGCATTAATCGTGGCGATCAAAGTGCGCTGCGTCTGCTCATGCAGCAACACGGCGGTGCCATGATCGCCGCTGCCCAGACGCTATGCTCACATGCAGCAGACGACATCGTGCAGGAAGCCTGGATCGCGGCGGTACAGGCGCTCAAAAACTTTGAGCATCGGTCGAGCCTCAAGACCTGGCTCGTGCGCATCACCATCAATAAAGCCTACAGCCACCTGCGCGCGCATAAGCGCGAAGTCTCGCTCGACGGCCTGTCACCGGCTCAAGATCCACTACAGCATGCCTTCGACGATACCGACCACTGGGCGACCCCATGGGAGGACTGGAGCGACGACTCACCGGACAAGCTGCTGGAAGCCCACGTGCTCAAAGAATGTCTCGAGAAGCATCTGGCCCAGCTTCCGCAAGGTCAGCGCACCGTGATCACGCTGATGGACATGATGGATTTAAAAAGTGACGAGGTGTGTAACCAATTGCAGATTTCTGCGTCTAACTTAAGAGTGCTGCTGCACCGTGCGCGTGTCACCATCCATGCCATGGTGTCGCACTATGAGGCGACGGGCGAGTGCTGAGCGGGCTATTGAACGACACCTTGAACGACATGCAGCCCCAAACGGCTTGCAAAAATCGATCTGGAGACTAAGCTATACATCATGTTTAAGTGCAAAGACATTGGCTATCGGGCAACAGAATATTTAGCTGGCGAGATGACCCTCACCCAGCGCGTGCAGTTTCGTCTGCACCTGAGCATCTGTCGCAACTGTCAGCGCTTCATGCAGCAGATCAATCTTTTGACCCAGACCTTGCCGCAGCACACCTTCCCTGAGCCTGATGATGCCCAGATCGAGGCATGGCTGAAGCACATCTCGGAATGACAGCGGCATGATCCAGACCACCGCGCCACACGACGACACAGCAAGCTTTGATTGCATAAAAAAGCGCACGGTTTCATCTGGCCGTCATGATTTTACGCGACGATACATCCATGAGAGATGGCTACATCTCCACACCTATAACATTCATGGATGATCGCTAGACCCAACTTCTGGATCACGGATGACTCAAAGCCCTGCCCCATGCAGGGCTTTTTATTTATGATGGTCTACATTATTTATGGTGGTCTGCATTGACTTAGACTTAGGATAAACTTAGCCTTATGATAGGCTGAGAATAAGCAAATCATGATCATTCGGGCAATCATCATGAGCAACACAGAGCGCGATGATTTTGCATAAATCCAATGCACAAAATCATCCAAAGGAAAAGTCATCCTTATGCTACCGGCTTGATCTTCGGCTGACACTACAGCACAGACATCTGAAAACCGGATATTCAGATCAGACCTGAACCGCATTGACCAAGGGACATCCTGCTGATGAGAGCAAAAGAATTTGTGGAATTATGCGAAAGCAGTGCTTGCATCCCCTACCTAGACCACAACGGCTCACTGCTCTTCTTTATCCATGATCGCATCAATCAAAGACAGGCCGCAGACAATCATGCCTATCTATCCGGCGTGCTCAATGACAAGCTCAAGCGCAATGTCATTCTCTATTTAAAACGCAACGGCAACCCGGATGGCCTGCCTGACCATCTACATCTCAGATCAGACGCAGCCCAGATCTAGCTGGACCATGATCTTTAAACCCGTTTACACCACCACAAACGCACCCAGATGCTCAGCGACGAGCGGAAAGCTCTCAGGCGGCAGCTTCGGCCCCAGCTTGCGCAGCATGCGCTTAAACAGCGTGCGGATCACGCCAATCACGCCGTTCAATGTCTTATCCACGATAAAACTAAACTTCATCAGATCCTTAGGCAGGATCACGAGTGGAATCATCACTTCATCGATCACCTGAATCAACAGCTCAATCCCTTCATGGATGTCCTTTGCCGTGCCATTCTTAAGCGCGGCCAGCACGCGCTCGCTATCTGCCGCCAGCTGTGCCGACAGGCCCAATACCATGTACGGCGTGCCATCCGCGCGCGGCGTAGGAGACTGCAAATCGCGGAAATGCCGGATCACCGGCAGCAGTCGGTCATTGGCAATGAACTTGGCAAGCCAGCGCAGATAGTGGCGGGCATTCCCCTTGATCTCATCCACGATATGCTGGGCTTCGAGCAAATCCGGCGATTGATGATGTTCGTTAATCTTGACCAGCATCTGGCTAAAACAGGCATCGACCAAATCACAATACGCCTCCGCCAAGAGATCGACAGCCAGTCGTTTATCACTATCAGACAGATGAAGCTGAGAACGCAGATAGAGTCCTTCCAGCTCAAACGGAAGTTGCGGCTGCACGGGACTCGCAAGATAAGGGGGAGCGATTTGCATATGATTTATCCGTATTTATTGAAGTTTTAACTTTATAGTCGGCAAAAAAATAAAAAGCCGCAGCGTGTTTTAATCCGTTGCGGCTGACTATGGCATTGGCCGATTGCTCACAATATCACCGTCAAATTGGCGAATCCATGATCAATTACGCCGTTGGTGCCATTTTATTTTGCGCGATTGAGCAATTTCCCCAACCAATAGTCGGCGCTGACATAGCGTCCACCGCCCATGCGGATCAGCGCCACCAGCATCACGAGATAAGTGACGGCAAACTCAACGCCATTATTGATGATCGCAAAACCACCGCTTGAGGTCAGCCAGTCATAGTTGCCGTACTGCTGCAGGATCTCACGTGCGGCCTGAATCTTGTCGCCCGCCGCCAGCACCCGTGCATTGGCAAATGGAGCGGTCGGGTCGGCAATGGCCTGCCAGCCATTGGGCAGATGCACCGCAAAGATCGCGACCAACATGGTGACTATGAGCGGGATGCTGATCCAGCGCGTCAATAAGCCCAATGCGAGTAACGTCGCGCCACCCAGCTCCGCACTGGTTGCAAGCGAAGCCATCAAGGTGGGAAACGGCAAGCCCAGCCCATCAGCACCAAACCACGCCACGGTATCTGGAAAGGCAGCCAGTTTATTCATCCCTGCCGTCCAGAATACTGGCACGAGGTACACCCGCAGCGCCAAGGACGGCAGCCCATCCAGAGGCTGAAGCCAGCCAGCCAGCCGATCCAGCCAGCCTTGGACATGGCGTACCGGTGAAAATTTGCGCGCCGCCATCATCGTTGCTGCTTCGCTTGTGGCCGTTGTATTTGTCGTTGTCATGATCTTCTCCAGTCTAAATCGGTCTGATAAAGCCGCGCTCATGTACGGCCTGTTACTCGTTAGACTGATGAATCGGCATTTCATTACATAGAAATCGAAAAAAATTTGCAGGATAAAAAAACTTAGAATTATTTTTGCAAATGATGTAACAAATCTGAAAATGCTTCGTCTATGCTGTGAACGCACGCAAAAAACG
>JASLEL010000388.1 GCA_030151145.1 Aquirhabdus sp.
GCAACAAATCGACGATATCCGTGAGAAGGCCCGTGCCAATGGCAATCATCAGGTCAAGATCGGCGTCAATGCCTTTATCATCGCGCGCGATACCGAAGCGGAAGCCCGTGCTGTGCTGCAGGACATCATTGATCAAGCCAATCCCGAAGCCGTACATGCCTTTGGCGATGCCGTCAAACAAGCCGGGCAGGCTAGCCCTGAGAAAGAAGGCAACTGGGCCAAATCGACCTTTGAGGACCTCGTGCAGTACAACGATGGCTTTAAGACCAATCTGATCGGCACGCCGCAGCAGATTGCGGAGCGTATCGTGGCGCTGAAAGCGGTGGGTGTAGATCTGATCCTGTCGGGCTTCCTGCATTTCATCGAGGAGGTGGAGTACTTTGGCGAGAAAGTGCTGCCGCTGGTGCGTGAATTGGAAGCCAAAGCGGCGCAACAGGCTGCGCATAGCAAGGCTACTGCCGTCGCCTGATGGTGGTGAGATCAAACAAAACGCCGTGGCATGGATTGCCTACGGCGTTTTTTTATGACGTTTCAAGCGTGACCGGATTAACAGTAACCGAAATAGAGCGACCCGCTGGGTTTACAGACGTGTTGCCCGATCTGGGGCGCAGGCGCAAAGTCTTGCTCAATGGTGATCGTATAGGGGGCAAGCGCATCAGCATGCGCGCTGACTGCGGTGCTGTACGAGACATTGGCGACGCCTGAGGGCAGTGATTCATTCAGATGAATCTCATACTGCACCGTGTGGTGAAAATGCGTGTGCGTGGTGATTTTGCTGATCTCACCGACCAACTCTAGTTGCGCATACTGGGTATAGTGGGACTTGATCGCCAGATCGCGAGCCTGTGTATCGGTATTCCCGCCTTTGTTGCCATACCCGATCCATGCACATCCGGTGAAGGACAAGATCAGGCCCCCCAGTATGGCAGTCTTGATGATGATGCGGGACATCCGTTTTCTCCGAGCGTGATTGATGCAAATGTGAATGGATACATCATACGCAGGAGGGAGCCGATCATTCAAGCAGGGTCGAGATACTTACTCGATATCCTGCAGGGTGCGCTTGCTGACCACCAGCTCACCCAGCTCAATCAGCCGTGCCCGTACGATGTTGCGGCTTAAGCCTAACAGATGTGCCGTGTGGACCTGATTGTATTGGGCGTATTTGTACGCGGTGCGGAAGAGCTGGTCTTCCAGAAAACGATGCACCTGTCCCTGCTGCTCCTGAAACAGCTGCTCAAGTACATGGATCAGGAGTTCCTGTGAGGAGCGTCCGGCAGTTGATAAAGCGGCATCGGCCTGTGTCGATTTCAGCACACTCTGTAGCTGTGAGACTTGGATATCATCGGCATCAATGGTCTGCTGGCGGCAGATCAGGAGCGCATGGTGTACGACGTTCTCGAGTTCACGGATATTGCCGGGCCATGGGTAGCTGAGCATCTTTTGCCGGGCGGCAGGCGTGAGCTTGACCTCGCCGTAGTGCATGCGACTGCTGTATTTGTCGATGAAGTGCTGTACGAGCGGCAGGATATCGCCCACGCGTTCGCGGAGGGGGGAGATCTCAAGGTTGACCACATTCAGCCGGTAATACAGATCCTCACGGAACTGATCGGCTGCAACTGCCTGCTCAAGGTTGACGTTGGTCGCAGCCAGTACGCGGACATTGATCGGGATCTGCTTGCGTGAGCCGAGCCGCACCACTTCGCGCTCCTGCAGTACACGCAGCAGCTTGACCTGAATGCGCTTGGACAGATCACCGATCTCATCCAGAAAGATCGTCCCGCCATGCGCCGCCTCAAACCAGCCGGCATTGGCGGACAGCGCGCCGGTAAAGGCGCCTTTTTCATGGCCAAAGAGTTCGCTTTCGACCAGTGTTTCGGAAAAGGCACCGCAGTTCACGGCGATAAAAGGCTTGTGCCGCCTTTGGCTAAACTGATGGATCTGTCGGGCAATCATTTCTTTACCCGTACCCGTTTCGCCTTTGATCAGGATACTGGCTTCGCTGGGTGCGATCTGCTGGATATAGTCAAACAGTGCTTTAGAGCGTGGATCGGCATAGATATGTTTGCCGGATTCTGCCGATAGCGCAGAGGAACTGCGCTCGACAATGGCTGGAATGGTGGCGATATACTCTCGGCTCATGCGTCACCTGTCAGGAATAAAAGCTGGGCGGGGGCAGGCGATCATTGAGCGCCCATTCACCCAGTTCCTGAATCTTGTAATCCACCGGATCATGCAGCGTCTGTGTACGCAGATTGCGCCAGTAGCGGTCAAAGCGCAGCGCGGCATGGGTGGCGCGTGCACCAGCGACTTCAAACAGGCGATTGCTGATGTCGAGGCCGACCTGCGTCGAGGCGACTTTGGCGGTGGCGACGGCAATGGCGACTTCACCGCGCTCCTCACTGGTCAGGCTTTCGGCTTTGTGCCACGCGGCTTGCAGCTTGGCGGTGGCGCTGGCAGCCAAGAGGCGCACACTCTCAAGACCGACCCAGAATTCGCCATAGTGCCGGAGGATATAGGGATCTTCATGCGCGGCATTGACCTTGCTGCGATGCCAGGCACGAGATTCGTTTAGGGTGTAGTTCTTCGCCTCAACGAATGCCCCCTCGGCCAGTCCCAGAAACATATGCACGAAGACGAGCTGTGCAATCAAGGGGCGCAGACAGGCAAACGGTGTGCTCAAGGGGCCGGGATTGAGCAGCATCTCGCTTTCCTCTATGCGCACCCGCTCAAAGATGGCACTGCCGCTGTCGGTCTGGCGCTGGCCCATATTGTCCCAGTCGTGGTAGAGCGTGATGCCGCTGCGTGTGGTCGGGATGGCGGCGAGCAGGAGCTTGCCGCTGTCTTCGTCCACGGCGGAGGCGATCAGCATTTCAGAATCCAGCGCGCCGGAGCAGAAGCTTTTTTTGCCGGAGAATTCGCGGTAGTCGCTGAACTGTCGGGCGGTGGTACGGGTATCCAGTGGATTTAAGGCATTACCCCAGAACCACGACTTGCGTGCGGTCAGCTCATACCAGCGCTGCCATTGCTGTGGTTCGGCAAACAAGCGTACCGTCGCCAGCATCAGATGATGAAAGCCATAGACATGGGCGAGGGAGCTATCGACTTGAGCAAACAAACGTACAGTCTGCATTACATCATGCCAGTCGCCACCGATGCCGCCGTAGGCTTTGGGGATCGACAGCGCAAGCAGGCCACTCTGGCGGATGAGGTCTCGCTCATGCTTGGGGGTGCCGCCGATGCGGTCGCGCTGGACGGCGGTACTGGCAAACTCATCGCAGAGCTGACGGGCTTTCTCAAGTGGCGCTACGGTGGGGTCCGTAGTCAGGACTTGGGTCGTGGTCATGAAAGGTTCCTGCTTTTATCGTGGCTCGAACTCGAAGGCGTGTGGTCATCCATGCTTATGCCGGGATCTTGTTTTTGGAGGGGACCACGTCGTTGGCGATCATCTCGCCAAACGGCCCCGTGAGATTGGTATGGCCGGCTCGGGCGAGGCTGCCATACGGTTCAGGCAGGAGCGGGAAGACCAGCTCGGCAAAGCGATAGGCCTCCTCCAGATGCGGATAACCCGAGAAGATAAAGCTGTCGATACCGAGGTCGGCGTACTCCTTGATGCGGGCAGCGACCGTCTCGGGATCACCCACCAGCGCGGTCCCTGCACCGCCACGCACGAGGCCCACACCCGCCCAGAGATTGGGCGCGACCTCAAGGCCATCACGCTTGCCGCCATGCAGGGCCGCCATGCGCTGCTGGCCGACCGAGTCAAAGCGCGCAAAAGACTGCTGTGCCTTGGCAATGGTCTCATCCGAGATATGTGAAATCAGCTCGTCGGCCGCGCGCCATGCGTCATCATTGGTCCGGCGCACGATCACATGCAGACGGATGCCGAACTTGACGGTACGACCATGTTCCGCCGCTTTGGCGCGCACATCGGCGATTTTGGCTGCGACAGCCGCCGGAGGCTCCCCCCATGTCAGGTAGACATCGACCTGCTCACCGGCGAGGTCATGGGCTGCATGCGACGAGCCGCCGAAATACAGCGGTGGGTAGGGCTGCTGTATGGGTGGAAACAGTGCTTTGGCATTCTGTACCTGTAGATGTTTGCCCTTAAAATCCACGGTCTCGCCTTGCAGCACCCGCCGCCAGATGCGCAGGAATTCATCGGTGACTTCATAGCGTTCCTCATGCGAGAGGAAAATGCCATCGCCACGGTTTTCATCGGGATCGCCACCGGTCACGACATTGATCAGGAGGCGGCCGTTGGACAGTCGGTCCAGTGTGGCGGCCTGCCGTGCCGAGACGGTAGGCGAGATGATGCCCGGACGGATCGCGACCAGATAGCGCAGTCGCTCGGTGAGCGGGGCCAGCGCCGAAGCCACGACCCACGAGTCCTCGCAGGAGCGTCCGGTCGGGATCAGTACGCCATAGTAGCCGAGCTGGTCTGCCGCCTGTGCGATCTGCTTGAGGTATCCGAGTGACACGGGGCGGGCCTGTTCGTTGGTGCCTAAGTAATGTCCATCACCATGGGTGGGCAAAAACCAGAAAATGTTCATCGGCATAACCTCATACGTTTTACGAAAAATATATCCCAGCTTCGCAAATGCTGTGCCAAAGTAATTTAGTTAATAAAATTAGTTGTTTAATTTAAATTATTATTCGATTTCACTGCCGAAAGGCCACCAGTTGTTGAATCACTGTTGATCTACCAACAGTGATTTGATGTTGATTTGAGTACAGGTGGTGATGAAAAAACAGTCACGACGAAAAAACAATCATCAACTGTTGATTCGCGAATATCCATAGCATGAATAGTGATTGGCATGCCTGTACATAAACCTTTAAGGTGATAAGGCATCAGGGGTAGACGATTTTTATTATATTTGCAGTTGCTCATCGTGCAGGATGAGCTGAGGAGGTCATCATGGGTGTCCTGAAACATCCCGATTCTCGTAAGCTGGTCCGGTCAGAGCGGGCCGTGGCGATGGTCTTTGAGGACGAGCGTTCACGCCGTCTCTTGGCGCATATCGAGCAGATCGCGCCGAGC
>JASLEL010000003.1 GCA_030151145.1 Aquirhabdus sp.
GCAACTCGGTCATGCTGCTGTCGCGTTACGAGCAGTTGGCAGAACAAGGTGCCATTTGGAATTGGGAAACCGTCTGGCAGGGTGCACAGACCCGTCTGCTGCCGATTCTGATGACGGCACTGGTGACCGCGTTGGGATTACTGCCGCTGGCAATCGGTAGCGGCGAGTCGGGTCGGGAGATTGAAGGTCCGATGGCGATTGTGATTTTAGGCGGACTGTTGACTTCAACGGTCTTGAATCTCTTGATATTGCCCAGTCTGGCCTTACGATTTGCTCGATTTAGATCCAAATGATGGGGCTATGGGATCAGCATATCCAGCCTCCACATAAATTCAGACATATCAACAAACGGAGCAAAACCATTTGCGCTCCTTTAAGGCCTGCATTTGCAGGCCTTTTTCTTTATGCCGTTTATCAGGCGGTCTCATCTTGATGATCGTACTATACCCGTACTGCCAATCAGAGCGGCTTAAGGTCAAACACCATGCCCGTAATCCACCTATGCGGCGTAATGAACACACCCTGAGATCATGGCGCTACCTTGCCTATCATTTCGCGCCACTTCTTGACATTTCTGACATCGCTTGAAAACGGCACGACCATAGAGAGGGGTATTATTTCATGTCAGCATATTCCTGCACCAAACACACTATTCAAATGATGCCATGATTGCCTTGCTCTAGATTGACGCAGGTATGTTGACTCTGGGAAGAGATCGTATGGAAAAATCCATTATCGTAATTACGGGCGCCTCTAGCGGGATCGGCGAACAGGCTGCGTTACAACTGGCCTCAAAACATGTACATCTCTGCCTCATCGCAAGGCGTCATGACGAGTTGGCGCGTGTACAGGCACTGATCATGACCCAGGGTGGTACCGCCAGTATTTACCCAACCGACCTGAGCAAAGGCGAAGACGTTGACGATTGCGCCGCAGCGATCTTGGCTGATCACAAACGGGTTGATGTGCTGGTCAACAATGCAGGTCGTTCGATACGGCGATCCATTATCCAGTCGCTGGATCGGGATCATGATTTCCAGCGCACGATGCAGATCAACTACCATGCTGCTGTGCGTCTGACCATGCGTCTCTTGCCGAGTATGCTCGAGCATCATCGCGGCCACATTATCAACATCACCACCATGGCCGTGCAAACAGCGACACCGGGCTATGCTGCCTATATCGCCAGCAAAATGGCGCTAGAAGGATATTCTCGTGTCCTGTCTTCTGAGATGGCAGGCCGCGGCATCGCCGTGACATTGATACGCTATCCGCTGGTGCGCACGGCGATGAGCAGTGCAACTGACTTGTATCAGAATATGCCGATGATGGGTCCTGAGCATGCCGCCAAATGGATCATTCGTGCGATCCACAAAAGACCAGCCCGTATAGGCACACTCTCAGGTCAGATGATCGAAGCGGCCAATGTCTTTATGCCCGGTATCACCGAGCATTTAACCGGTCGTTTATATCGTTTCCTCGGCAAGAAGCATACTGCTACGACCAAATAGACACTGAGCCTCCTTCGTCTTTGCTCAGTCTCTAGAACCAGCGACAGATATGCTGCCATCGCCGTCGCTCTCGTTCAGGCAGATGCGTTTTGGCAGCGGGATACAGGGTGGTCATCGTGTGTCCTTATCTGAAATTTATCAGCAAATTTATTCACCAGCGCTCGATACGATCTTCATCACATCCAGATAACCGGGTGGTACCTCTACCATCTGCCGTTCGCGGAGCAAGCGATGCATCTCTGGCAGCCGGTAATACGGCACCGAAGCCAGCACATGATGCTCAATATGATAGTTGACGTTAAACGGTGCGACGAATGTCCGTGCTAAGAATCCCGCCCGGGTCGTACGGGTGTTCTTAAACATATCCGGCGTCATCTCTGTGCCGGCATGTTCAGCCAAGGCACGCACACGGATAAAAAACGGATAAGGAATCAGATAGGCGACGCCCCACGCCAGATAGAGCATGGGATGACCAGCCGCCCAGAGAGCACCGAACAGTGCCGCATTGGTGATGAGCGTGGGGCCGGCATTCTTGACATAAGCCACCAGATAGTCCCACCAGTGGCGGTCATTCTGAGGTAGTTTTTCGACCTTGGACGCCACCGTCCATTTCAGGACCTCCGCATCCATCAACACGCGTCCAAGCAGGAACTTGGCCCCCGTCATGCCCGTCAGATCACGCAGGAATTTGCGTATCAATGAACGCCGAGTGGTCGGTAAGTCTGCGACGAGCGAAATGTCAGTGTCTTCCAGCGTTCCGGTCTTGGCATGATGGATAAAGTGATGCTTGCGATATTTCTCCAGATCAAGGCCAATCGGGCGACCGCACAGCCAGTCCGTGAGCAGATTGTTTAAACGGCGATTATTGAACAGCGTGTTATGCGTTGCCTCGTGGGTGAGGATGGCCAGCGCCAGTTGTCGTCCGCCCAATACCGCGATGCCTGCGGTATACACGGGGATTGACACCCATAGCGGCTGCAACGTTGCCCATGCCAGCGCCGCAAACGAGGCACCAATAGTCGCCCAGGTCGACGCAATCGCAAATGCTCCGCGTATATCTGAGCGCTGAGTCAGTGCCCGGATCTCGTCTTTACTGAGCATCTCGCTGATTTTGCGGCGTGTGATTTGATTATCGGCATATACTTCTTCGTGATTCATGATCAAAGTCTCGGTATTCACAGATCAAAGGTTGGGGAAAGTTTTAGGCAGTGTGATACAGATACGAATGACATCCCGATAATCCGGTGGTATAGGGACATGTCCACGCTGGCGCAGTAAATGATGAAACCTAGGCAGGCGGTAGTACGGCACAGAGGCCATCAGATGATGCTCCATGTGGTAGTTCACACGCACGGGAGCAACCGTCATTCGCGCCAGCCAGCCAGCATGTGTGGTCCGGGTATTGCGCAGGGTATCCGCGACCAGCTCAAGACAGGCATGCTCGGCCATCGCCCGGATGCGGACAAAGATGGTGAATGGGATCATGTAGGCAACAATCCAGCACAGATAGAGCCAGCCATAGCCTGTGGCATGCAACGCCAGATACAGGGCAAAATTGGTCACCACGGTCGGCCAGACGTCTTTGATGAAGGTCATCACATAGCGATACCATGGCCAGCCTTGAGTATCGGCGCGTACGCCAACCGCATCCGACCACTGCAGCACACCCGCACTCATCAGTACACGACCCAGCAGAAATTTAAGTCCAGTCAGCCCGATTAAGTCCCGGGCAAATTTACGGACCATCGATTTGGCACTCACGGGCATCGGCTCATAGATAGGACGATCCGGGTCAAAGCTGGCGGTGGTATGGGCGTGATGCACCTTGTGATGGGCTCGGAATTTATGCACGTCATTCCAGATGAATTTGGCCGAGAGCCAGTTGGCAAGCACATCATTCATCCATCGCGTCTTAAACAGCGTGTGATGCGCTGCCTCATGCATCACGATAGCCAATGCCAGATGGCGCCCGCCGAGCAGCATAATGCCGAGAAGGGCCACAGGAACGGCCAGAAACCACGGCAGCTGATCCACTGCGAATGCAATCACGGCAAAACAGCAGGCGACCTCCGCCCAGACAGAAACAATGCACCAGAGCCCCCGCCAGTCGGAACGCTGACTAAACGCGCGAATTTCATCCTGATGCAGGAAATCAGAAATCCGTCGTTTATCGACAAAATTTTCGATTACAGCACCCTTCTCGACAACATGATTGGTCGTCATGATCCCTTACCCCGCGACTACATCAGTTTTGGCTTTACGGGATAGTTGATCCAGCACCTCAAGATAACCCGGTGCCTCTGGCACATAGCCTCGTTCACGCAACATGCGATGCATCCGTGGTAGCCGGAAATACGGCACGGATGCCATCAGATGGTGCTCGATATGGAAGTTGACATTGATTGGCGCGACGAGGGCTCGGGCGATAAAGCCAGCTTTGGTGGTGCGTGTGTTCTTCAGCACATCAGAAGAGGTCTCGCGATCTGCATGCTCAGCCATGGAACGGATGCGGATGAAGAGCGGAAATGGCGTGACATAAGCGAGCAACCAGAGACCATACAACGCCGGCATTCCCTCAGCCCAGAGCGCACCAAACAGTACGGCATTGGTGATCATCGTCCGACCGCTATGACGCACAAAGCTCACAGGATAATCCCACCACCGACGACCAAGTTGCGGAATCCTCTTGACCTCATTGGTCACGGTCCACTCCATGAGACCCAAGTCCATCATGATGCGGCCAATGACGAACTTCATCCCGGTAATGCCAAAAATATCGCGTGCACACTTGCGCAGCATGGACGCCTTGGTGGTGGGCAATCCTGCAACCAGCACCAGATCGGGGTCATCTGGGGTGGAGGTCTTGGCATGATGGCGCAG
>JASLEL010000032.1 GCA_030151145.1 Aquirhabdus sp.
GGCAGGATTGCGCCCAGCGCAGCCACCATACCACCCAGCATCCACCAGGGCAGACCGGCAAAGAACACCACAAAGAAACCACTGGCACTGACCAGAATGGCCGTGCCGAGGTCGGGCTGCTTGGCGATGAGTCCGGCAGGCACCAGAATCAGACCAAAGGCCAGCACGACTATACGCCAGTTGGGCGGCAGTGTGCGCCCCGACAGGAACCACGCGATCATCATCGGCATGGCGAGCTTGAGAAATTCGGAGGGCTGGAAGCGAAACAGGCCCGGTATCCCGAGCCAGCGCCTTGCACCCAGCGATACTTGACCCACCAGTGCGACCATCACCAGCAGGATCAGCCCCATGCCATAAAACCATGGAGAGAATGCCTGATACATCTTGGGTGGGATCTGCGCCAGCATGATCATGACCGCAAAGGCCATACAAAAACTGATGGCTTGCCGATAGACCATACCGGCATCTTGGCCTGAGGCACTGTACAGCACGATCAGGCCCGTGACTGCAGCAATCATGAGCAGCATCAGCAGCCAAGGGTCCAGATGCATCCGTGTCCAGCGACCGGGCTGCATCTGCATGGTTGTCCCATCACGCGGAGCGTAGCGCAGAAACCGGTAGTGATGGTAGTCGGACATCTTGTCTTGGGACCCTTGATGCGTTGTGCTGGTACGTTGTTTGTACGTTAAAGTTACACAGTATAGATCAGTTGATCATAGTGCGTGGTAAAGGCTTCCAGTTCTTTTTGGCTTAAGTTCGGGATCAGCTTGTCGATGGCGACATGCAGTGCCTTGCTGATCGCGCCTTGAGCAAAGCTAGAAGCATTACGCTTGATCAGACCCAGACCTAAGGTTGCGGTGAAGTCTACCATGAAGTGCTTGATCATGACGTCAGAGTATTGCTTGAACTGGATCGCCAATGGCGCACGTACAGAGGAGCCGTCACCCGCGAGGACAACTGCAAAGGAGGCTTTCATGTCGGCAACCAGCGCATCCGGCAGGGGCGCGCCGACTTTGAGCTGACCATTGATCGTGTGGGTGCTGGTCGCCAGAAATTCGGTCGATTTCAGTACTTTTTCGTTCGGCTCTTTGCTCAGGAGCTGTTTCATCAGCACATGCACGGTGCTCTTGATGAAGTGCGCCAGCTTTTCCATGGTGTCTTTCTTGTCGCTCGGCGGCAGCATGTGGACGAGTTGCACCAGTACGGTCTCGATCAGCTCATCGGTGATGCCCAGAGAGACTTTATCGCGAATGATGTACATTGGTTCGCTGGAGCCGGTTTTGGCCTGTTCCAGTGCAGTTTCGATATTGCTTTTCAGCGTGTCAGAAGGGATAAAACCAAAATAAGCAGTCATTTTCTAATCCTGATGCAGAGTATGTTTATAAAGCGATCGTTGTAAAAAGCCGTCGTTAAAAAAGTATCATTGTACGAACACAGGCAAATTTTTATATCGGACCATCACTACGGGCTGGCGCCTGCATAACCCGATATAAGCGAGCGTTATTGTGTGGTGTCTGTCGGCATTTGTCGAGATTATTTGCAAGCATTTAGCGTACTTGTGAGTCAGCCTTTTGCCTGCATGATCCGTCGGCTGTATTCGCCATGCCTGTGATCACACGACTACTGGCGCGCCAGTCGCCTAACCTTGGGCAGCCAGTCTGGATGCGAGGTACGGCAAGGATTGATATCCAGTCCGCCGCGCCGCGTGTACTGGGCATGCACCGCGAGTTTGCTCGGTGTCAGTACTTGCCACAGATCAGCAAAGATCTGCTCGACACATTGTTCATGGAAGCCACTGTGCTTGCGATATGAGACGATATACGTCAGCAGACGCTGGTGATCGATTTTCTGGCCTTCATAGCGGATAAAGACGGTACCCCAGTCAGGCTGACCCGTGACCGGGCAATTGCTGCGTAAGAGATCCGAGTAGAGCAGCTCTTCAACAATAGCCTCGGATGGCGCTTGAGCCAGTGCCAGCAGACTGGCATCCGGCTCATCCGGTACGGGTCCAGACAGAGACAGGCCATCCAGACCGATGCCCATGGGCAGATGGGTACTTAAGTCATCGACGGATAAGAGTTCAAACTGCACCTCTGCGCCTGCGGCTTGCGAGATGTCTTTCTGCACCAGATTGGTCAGGACATCAGGATGGGCAAAGCGGCAGAAATTCAGACTATTAAAGTATAGTTTGAGCGACTTGGACTCGACCAGATAGGGCGTACTGGCAGGTAGCGTAATGCGACCGATGGCCGCTTGCGGCTTGCCGCTATGATCCAGCCATGACAGCTCAAATACATGCCAGACATCCACACCCTGATAGATGCCGAGCACGTCAGCAGCATCAATCAGCGCACGACCTTCAGCACGCGGGATAGGAAACAGCACCTGTGGGCTGTATTCGGTCGGATAGGCGGTGTGCTGGCCCAGACTTGAGCCATGCACGCTGTTGTCATTCATGCTGTTGCCATGGGAAGTCATGCACGCATCCCGGTACCGCGACGCAGCAGATGATAGGCCAGCCAGTACATCAGCACGCAGAGCAGGGTGATCGCGCCAAGCGAAGCCCAGACATTGACATCACTGATGCCGAGGATGCCGTAGCGGAAGGCATTGACCATATAGACGATGGGATTGAGCAGTGACAGGGCTTTCCACGTCGGCGCGAGCTGATCCATCGAGTAGAACACGCCACCCAGATAGGTCAGCGGTGTGAGGATGAAGGTCGGGACGATGTTCACATCGTCGAAGGTCTTGGCATACACGGCATTGACGAAGCCACCGAGCGAAAACAGCGTGGCCGTCGCAAACACGGTATAGAGCACGATGCCGACATGCTGTAGATCCAGATGGGTAAAGAACAGTGACAGGATGGTGACGATCAAGGCCACGAGAAGACCACGTACCACGCCGCCCATGACAAAGCCAAGCAGGATCACATGATGCGGGACCGGACTGACCAGCAGCTCTTCAATCGAGCGCTGGAATTTGGCACCGAAGAAGCTTGAGACCACATTCGCGTAGCTGTTGGTGATGATCGCCATCATCACAAGGCCCGGCACGATGTACTGCATATAGGTGACACCGTGCGTCTGACCGATGCGACTACCGACCAGATTGCCAAAGATGACGAAGTACAGCGTCATGGTAATGGCCGGCGGCAGCAGGGTCTGCGTCCAGATGCGCATGAAGCGGCGCACTTCTTTGGTCACGATGGTGGTAAATGATACCCAAAGCTGATAACGGGTCATGATTTATCCTTTCAGATTCTTTTCGACCAAGCCGACGAAGAGTTCCTCAAGCCGGTTGGACTTATTGCGCATACTGGAGATAACGAGGCCCTGTGCGGATAGCAATTGGAACACATCGTTCAGTGAGTGATTTTTTTCAAGGGAGAGCTCAAGCGTATGGTCATCCACGGACTTAAGATGAATACCGGGGATGTGGATGGCTGGCAGCACATCGATGGATTGTTTTAGATCAAGGATAAAGGTCTCAACCGACAGCGAGGCCAAGAGGCTCTTCATATCGGTATCTTCTTTGATCTCGCCTTTATCAATGATCGCGATGCGTTTGCATAGCACTTCGGCTTCTTCGAGATAGTGCGTGGTCAGAATGATCGAGGTGCCTTTATTATTCAGCTCGGTGAGGAAGTCCCACATTGAGCGGCGCAACTCGATATCGACCCCTGCGGTCGGCTCATCCAGAATCAGCATGCGTGGCTCATGCACCATGGCGCGGGCAATCATCAGACGGCGCTTCATGCCGCCCGACAGCATGCGGGCCTGAAAGTCACGCTTGTCCCACAGACCGAGCTGGGTCAGGTACTTCTCGGCGCGATCAATGGCGATATGGCGTGGAATGCCATAGTAGCCCGCCTGCGTGACCAAAATGTCGAAGACCTTCTCAAACATGCCGAAGTTAAATTCCTGTGGCACGACGCCGATCTGCTGCTTGACGCCGGAGGCGTCTTTATCAATGTCATAACCAAAGACATTGACCGTACCGCCGGACTTTAAGGTCAGCGAGCTGATGATGCTGATGGTGGTCGATTTACCCGCCCCATTGGGGCCGAGCAGGGCGTAGAAGTCACCCGGGGATACGGTGAGGTCAATGCCTTTTAGGGCTTGGAAGCCATTGGCGTAGGTTTTGGTCAGATTGCGGATCTGCAAGGCATCGGTCATGAACTTTTCTCAAAACATTCAGCAGAGATTGCTGTTCAGATGGTCATTCTTGATGAAGGGAGGTCGGGGTTTATTATGCGAGGTTATGAGGAGAATACAAGGGCAGTGCCATTAAAACTTTTATAAGCTTATATAAATAACAAAGGGTCTTAGGAAGTTAAAGCGGATTATTTCGGAGTAGCTTAAGCAAACCAAGATACACGTTATCATGGCGATGATTGAAACGATACTCTGTTTCTTTCAAGTGCAAATAGAACGTATGTTTGGCTACACCATTGAACTT
>JASLEL010000435.1 GCA_030151145.1 Aquirhabdus sp.
GCCCATGTCGGAGTGGTGGATGGGGTGCGGGTAGGGGACTATGCGGTGGTCGGTATGAGTAGCGTGGTGACACGGGATGTCGAGCCATACGCGATCGTGGCAGGGAGTCCGGCGCGGGTGGTGGGAGATCGCAGGGATAAAAAGTAGTTTAAATCAGTGTGCCTGAGCGCCGGTTTTTGGATATGATCAGGAGGCCTGACTGATTATCCAAAAGGAATGTTTGCAATGGATGCGCATGCGGTCTTATGGGCTGGTTTATCGCCTTTATTCCACTGGCTGTGGTTTCTTATCCCGCTGTTTCTGCTGGCTGTGATTCTCAAGTCACCATGGTTTAAAGGGGTGATGGGAGAGCTGCAAATCAATCAGGCGATTCAGAAGCGCCTTGATCCAACCCAGTACCACTTGCTCAAGAATGTCACCCTACCTGTACCCGCCAAGGATGGAGCGGCAGGGACGACCCAGATCGATCATGTACTGGTTTCGCCCTACGGCATCTTTGTGATTGAAACCAAGAACATGTCTGGCTGGATCTTTGGGCAGGCGCGGCAAACGCAGTGGACGCAAAAGATGAATGCGCACCATAGTCAGAAATTTCAGAATCCGCTCTTTCAGAACTATAAGCATGTCAAAACCCTGCAGGCGCATCTTGGGCTTGCAGATACTCAGCTTCATTCGCTGGTGGTGTTTACCGGATCCAGTACTTTTAAGACCCAAATGCCGGACAATGTCGTGCAGGGCAGAGCATTTGTCGCATGGATCAAGCAGAAGCAGGAGGTCTTACTACTCCCTGAGGTCGTCGCTCAAATCCTGCAGACCTTAACCGAGCAACGGCTTGATCCAGGGCTTAAGACCCATTTGCAGCATCGGAAACATGTCAAGGCGCTGGTCGCGGAGAAGGCGCAGCAGCCGAAAGCGAAGCAAGTAGCAACTGCTACTGACAAGACCGTGGTTGAGCAGACGATCACCGCCACAGCATCCGAATCCGTCAGTATGGAGAATGTCACGCATGACACCCCGCAGATGAATCATGATTTGCAGGTTATCGGCGTAATAGAGTCTGGCCCTGTCGAGATGAACGCAGTTGGGCCAGATGCCGTGTCAGCGGAAGTTGTCGATCAGCAGATTCAACGACAAGCGATGGATGCTCAGACCTCTGAGCGAAGCTGTCCTCGTTGTGGCAGTGAGATGGTGCTGAGGCAGTCTAAAAAGGGGGCCAATGCTGGCGAATCCTTCTGGGGGTGCAGCGGCTTTCCGAAGTGTCGGATGGTGGTGAAGGTGTGACTGGTGCTTATTTCTCGAGGCCCATATTGGATAAGTAAAAACACGGATCGGTCAGGTCTTTCTTATAAACGACAGCCGCTCCGCCGCCACCGAAATATAAGCCATCCATCCAGCGTGGCAAGGTAAAACCAAGTACGAGGTAGGTGTCTGGATCTTCGCGGGATACCTCATAGGATCTTTGCTTTTGATAAACCGCGTCACCCATTTTTTGTCTGATCAGGTACTCGCTATTTGAGATAAAGTCGCTGTCTGTCTTGAGCAGGTAGCAGTTTGCTTTGATCTGTGGGGCAGGGTGTGGGGCTACTGTCGGTTTACCGCACCCAACAAGGGATACTAGAAAAAGGGAAGCTAAGATGATTTTGAGCATGTGATTGGCCTACTGATATAGAGAGCGGCAAGTTTCTACATTCTTTTCTATCTGACACAGTCATTCAACCATACTCAAAACAAAAACCGAAGTCCTTCAACTTCGGCTTTTCGTTCCACGACTGCAAGTATTTACTCTAATTCATACCTCAGCTTCACATCCCCGGAATCGGCAATATCGGCATCAGCTCAACGGACTTCCCTGGAAAAATCGTGTAATGCGGATGATGCTCAAACATACGAGCGGCATCTTCAAACGACGCTGCGCGGACGATGCTATAGCCCGTCAGATTGTTGCTGATATCAGCAATCCCCGACTCATTGATGGCCTTGGTCTTGCCCAGCGGACCACCCATATCCACAATCGACGCCTGATGCTGCTCGCCCCATTGGTGCCATGCGGCCATGCCTGCTTGCATTTTGGCCTGACGCTCGACCTCAGGCAGCGCCTCCCATGCCTTCATGCGCGAGCCGGTTGGATCGCCCAGATAGATGGCTAAAAATAAATGCTCAGTACTCATGATGTTCCTTCTCCTTGGTGTACAACGTGATCGCATCATGGATGCGTTTTTTGATAAATAAAACCGAAGCCATCTGGCCCCGGCTTTTGCTTTGCGGGCTGACAAACACTAATTTGCGCCTACAGATTAGCGTGTAGGTACGCATTCCCCATTCGGATTGCAGGCCGCTGAGTTGATGCAATCGCGCGCCGTCGCACACTGTTTGAGGCAGGCTGAGCCTTGGCATATATACTGGCCGCAGGACCAGCTTTTGCCGTTGGTCGATACCAGGGTCTGCATATCTTTGCAGTAGTACGAGATGGGTTTGGGTGATTTCTCGACCTGAGACTGTAGCAGGGAGACTTGATTGTGCAGCTCATCGACCTCGACTCGCAGCTTGTCTACCTGACATTGCGTATCACAGGTCACGCGATGCAGGCCAAGGGGCAGCTTGTCATCCGCATATGTTGCTGACGCCATGAGTACCGTGAGGAGCAGTAATTGGGACCAACGCACAGAACGCGCATTCTTGTATAGATATCCACGCATGATGATCTCCTGAGGCGGAGTAGTGATTCACGTGTTTGATCTTTATATTTGCAAGGGTCTTAGGAAGTTAAAGCGGATTATTTCGGAGTAGCTTAAGCAAACCAAGATACACGTTATCATGGCGATGATTGAAACGATACTCTGTTTCTTTCAAGTGCAAATAGAACGTATGTTTGGCTACACCATTGAACTT
>JASLEL010000058.1 GCA_030151145.1 Aquirhabdus sp.
CTGTCGGTACGTTTTATGGGAATCAACCGTAGTGCAATCGCGTCTTATCTGATTTCGCTGTATTGCTCGCTGGCGGTGCTGACGGAAGATGCGTTGGCGGTTCTTGAAGACGTGGAGATCGGCAAATATCATGACTATTCCGACAAGTACAAGTAACAGTCAGCCAGATCCTCGCGGTGCAGGGCTGCCCGATGAGGCAACCTTAAGTGCGCTGGCGAGTGAGCTGTTTGCGGCTTTGCCGGGTCAGAGTGGCGGTGTTGGTGGTTTTGTGAATGGTCTGGCCAATCGCTTTGCCGTGCCTGACAGTGCCCCGCAACCCGCTGATCCTTATCTGGCTTTGGCGGGACGCGGGCCTGCACTGGCAACATCGCATGCCCTGAATCCCGAGATTCCGCACCATGTGCCGAATCCGCCGGATTCACCCGAGCGCAAGGTCGCATCCTTGCCTGTGGTGGGCGGTGCTGCTCTTCCCCAGCCACCGTATGCGCCGCCGACCTTTGACAGTGGTACGGTCACGCCATCGGTGCCAGTACTGGGTACGGATGTGGCCTCGCATGCGACCAGCAGCGATGCGCCGTACTACTTTCTCCAGCATGGTCTGGCAGGCAGTAGTGTGACGCATCCGCCGCAGGCACCTGATAGTCTGGGGACTGTAGGCCGTGCGCCCGCATTGGCCACCAGTCAGGCATTGCAGCCTAATGCAGGTGTGCCGGATGCTGGTGTCGTAGGTGATGCGGCACAAAAGGCCAGCGGTGGCGCGGCATCCAGCTATGCTGGTGTGCCCCAGGCACCTGCACGTGTACCTACGCCTGTCGTGTCTTCGGATACGCATGCCTATGTGCCACCAGCTCCGCAAGGTGCGGTGAACACCAGCAGCGCGCCATTGCCGAAAGGCAGTAGCGCGGATACGACCTCGCCGTTCTACTTCGTCAATGAGGCACCGGCGCAGTCGTATCCACCGTTGCCGAGTAACAGCATCCTGCCCGAAGAGCGCCTGCAGGCACAGTCCTTTGGTCTGCCGGGTGCAGATGAGCTGAAAGCCTTATTGGCAGGTAGCTCGTCCAATCGTCCGGCGCCATCGGCACGGCCTGAGCCGAGTCCATCGGGGTTCTATTTCCTCGATGTCCCGGCCAGCGGTAGCGCATGGCAGGACAAGCCTTCAATCGCAACGCCGGTGCGCAGTTATCATCAGCCGTTCGATGTGCAGGCGGTGCGCCGAGATTTCCCGATCCTGCAGGAGCGGGTGAATGGTCGGCCCTTGGTCTGGTTTGACAATGCCGCGACCACGCACAAGCCGCGTCAGGTGATCGAGCGCGTGTCGTATTTTTACGAACACGAAAACTCGAACATCCACCGTGCCGCGCATGAGTTGGCGGCACGGGCGACCGATGCCTACGAGCATGCACGCAAGACCATCCAGCGCTTCCTCGGGGCAGGCTCCGACAGTGAGATCATCTTTGTCCGCGGTACGACTGAGGCGATTAATCTGGTCGCCAAGACTTGGGGCGTGCAGAACATCGGTCAGGGTGATGAGATCATCGTCTCGAACCTTGAGCATCATGCCAATATCGTGCCGTGGTTCCAGCTTGCCCAGCAGGTCGGTGCCAAACTGCGCGTGATCCCGGTGGATGATAACGGTCAGATCCTCTTGGATGAATACCGCAAGCTGCTCAATGATCGCACCAAGATCGTGTCGATCACGCAGGTATCGAATGCCTTGGGTACCATTACACCGGTCTCTGAAGTGATTGCACTGGCACATCAGGCCGGAGCCAAGGTGCTGGTCGATGGTGCGCAGTCGGTGGCGCATATCTCGGTGGATGTACAGGCACTGGATGCGGATTTCTTTGTCTTTTCGGGACACAAGATCTTCGGTCCGACCGGTATCGGTGTGCTATACGGCAAGTCCGAGATCCTCGACAAGATGCCACCGTGGCAGGGTGGGGGCAATATGATTCAGGATGTGACCTTTGAGCAGATCCTGTTTCAGCCTGCACCCAACAAGTTCGAAGCGGGTACCGGCAACATCGCGGATGCGGTGGGACTCGGTGCAGCGATCGAGTATGTCGAGCAACTGGGCCTGCCCAACATTGCCCGTTATGAGCATGATCTGCTCGAATACGGTCAGCATGGGCTGCTGTCTGTGCCCGGTCTGCGTCTGATCGGCACGGCACCGGACAAGGCCAGCGTGATGTCGTTTACCCTTGAGGGCTACTCGAATGAGGAAGTCGGCAAGGCGTTGAACAAAGAAGGCATTGCGGTACGTACCGGTCACCACTGCGCGCAGCCGATCCTGCGTCGCTTTGGGGTTGAGACGACGGTGCGTCCATCGATCGCGTTCTATAACACGACCGATGAAATCGATCTCTTGGTCTCGGTCCTACATCAGTTGCGCCGTGCGCGGAGTCTGCGTCGCTAATCCACGTTTGTCTGCCTAAAAACCCCTGTAGGGTATGTACTTACAGGGGTTTTTCTTTTCCAGTTGGTGTGTGTCACATGAGAAAATTTTCAATTGAAAATGATTATCAATTGATTCTTTATTCCCGTTTGTATACGCTATGCCACGGTGGCGCAATAGGCTCAGGTTGCGCTATGTGGCGGCGCGTAAGCTGCCCGCATTTTTTGGATTTGATGTAGAGGTCGTTATGCTGGTAGGTCGCACGCGAGACGTGTTTCGTCGTATCCATCTTTGGCTTGCAGTCGTATTTGGGGTGTTCTTTATCCTGATGGGCCTCACGGGCAGCATCATTGCGTGGATGGATGAGCTGGATCGGGCACTCAATCCCGAACTACTCATCGCCTCGACGCCAACGCCAGCAATGCCTGCACGTCTGGATGATCCCAAGCTGATCCAGCAAGTCTTTGATCGACTACAGGCTGATCCACGCTATGACCGTCCTAATAGCCTAAAAGTACCACAAGCAACCGATGAGGTGTTTGTCGCCAGCTACCGGGTCAAAGACGCAAAGATGGCAGGCGATATGTCCTCTGCGCAGAACGCCGGTGCCGCAGGTGCAGGAAATCCAGCGTCTGCTGTTACAACTGAGCCGCAACAAGCCCATGAACACAAACATCATCATAACGGCGCTGTAGCAGGCTCAT
This sequence comes from Aquirhabdus sp., assembly GCA_030151145.1. Classification (GTDB taxonomy): domain Bacteria; phylum Pseudomonadota; class Gammaproteobacteria; order Pseudomonadales; family Moraxellaceae; genus Aquirhabdus. The sequence goes on from JASLEL010000058.1 coordinate 3,103, forward strand.
CAACCACGGGAGAAATGACTGCCGCTAAGGGTAAAAAAGCAGGCAGCGAGCAGATGGGCATGAGTGTACAACGTCTGGTCTATA
>JASLEL010000099.1 GCA_030151145.1 Aquirhabdus sp.
GGGAGATGCAGAGGCGACGGACATGACTGGGCAAGTGCTGATGATACGAAGTGAAAATTATAGCGTGAAAGGCCGCATCGCGTGTTTGCAGCAGCAATAAAAAAACTCGCCTGAATCAGGCGAGTTTTGTCAGACATGGACCGTCACAGCATCCAGTTGGTGTCAGACGAGATTACATTTTGTCTTGTGTTTTTTCTGCGGTACCGGTGACGGCGTCACCTGCTGAAGACACATCTTTACCTACGCCTTTCATTGTATTGCAGCCCGCCAGTACGAAGGTCGTCAGCAGGGCGATCGCGATCACTTTAATATTCATGCGTATTCTCCAAAAGAGATAATTACAGGGTGAATCCAGATTAGCCCAAGTGATCCTGTCCGACAAGGCAAGAGAGGTGGTATGACCGTAACGCTTGGTAATTAAATGTAAAACCAACAAGTAAAAGTGCAGCGTGATGAGTGACCGATGAGATCGCTGTCAGATCCGAATCTGAAAGCCTGCCCGATACGGAATGCGCGCGTAAGGCAGACGGATCATGCGGGCCAGTGGTGCCTGCAGTGCATGATCGGATGCCTCGTAACCCAGATAGAGACCGTGCGTCCGGTAGAGGATGGAGGGAAAGTCGTCCGCATCTAGGTCTGGCTCAGGGGTGAGCCATTCACGGCGCAATGCACGTCGCCAGCACAGCGAAGATGGATGAGTCGGGCTGAGCTGCTGCGGCAGGTCATAGCCCCATGTACCGCGCAGATGGTCGGGATGGAGCCAGTGCTGAGTTTCAGCCAGTGCGTGTTGGGTGTAAGTGTCGATCATCGCAGGGAGGTGATCGTCCAATGTCGTCGCACGATCCGGATAAAACAGTCGGCCTTTAAAGATCGCCCGGCGCAGATCAACCGCAGGATGGTTGCGCGCAAGCACGGACGACTCATCGTGAAACTGATGCAGGATGGTATGGCGGATCTTGCGGCCAAAGGTATCGCGATCATTCAGGCCGCGCCAGTCGAAGGGCTCAAAGTGGTTTTCACCTAAGTAAAACTTCAGACTGAGCTCCCAGTGCTCGATCTGACCGCTGGCGTGATTGCGTAGGATCAGATCCATCTCGCCGATGGTGCGTTTGGCGTCTTTGAGCTGGATATTCTGTCCGAGGACGTCATACTCATGCCATGGACCCGACTGATCCAGCAGCCAGAAGCCGAGCAGGCCCTCAAAACGTAAACCCAGTCGTGTGCTCGGCATACGCTCAAGATAAGCGGTCAGCGGTGCAGGGTCTTGATCCAGATCCAAAAGACGGGGTAGATAGCGCTGATAGTGTGCCTGCCAGAAGCTCGCATCGGGCAGATCAATCGGCAGACTCGGTGTCAGACCGGTAGGCCAGGAGGCGAGGAGTGGTGGACAGGCGAGGGCGAAGGCAAGGTCTCGTACAGCGGGCTGGTTAAATCTCAACCAGTCAAATGATGCTGGGGGTGTTTGAATTTGCATCATATTTTTGTACCTGAATGTAAATAGTCCCCGCATCTTGAATTCAGCTTACTCGCACTATCCCGTGTCTTCAAGTACAATATGCCCGCTCGCTGCTTCATGGGGATTGTTCGACACCGGGCTTCATGCTCTGTGCAAAGATCTCGTGTCAGCCGAGAAAGACGATTTTTTATTCCGATATATCTTTGCCCCTTCTGGAGAGAGACGATGAAGCAACCCGTCCGCGTTGCCATTACTGGTGCTGCTGGTCAAATCAGCTATTCATTATTGTTCCGTATCGCATCTGGCGATATGCTGGGCAAAGATCAACCGATTATCCTGCAACTGCTCGAAATCACCCCAGCACTGGAAGCCTTGAAAGGCGTGGCAATGGAGCTGGATGACTGTGCATTCCCTCTCTTGGCAGGTATCGTACAGACTGATGATCCGAACGTCGCATTCAAAGATGCTGACTACGCGCTGCTGGTCGGTGCCCGTCCACGTGGTCCAGGCATGGAGCGTAAAGACCTGCTGGAAGCCAACGCCGCGATCTTCTCCGTACAAGGTAAAGCGATCAACGACAACGCTAACCCGAACATCAAAGTACTGGTCGTCGGTAACCCTGCCAACACCAACTCTCTGATCGCTCAGCGCAACGCGCCGAACATCAACCCACGTCAATTCACCGCCATGACCCGTCTGGACCACAACCGTGCGATGGCACAGTTGGCTGCCCAAACCGGCACCACCGTGAACGACGTGAAGAAAATCACCATCTGGGGTAACCACTCCGCGACTCAATACCCAGACATTTCGCAAGCCACCGTCAAGGGTGCAGCTGCTGAAGGTCTGGTTGATCGTCAATGGTACGAAACCACCTATATCCCTGTCGTACAACAACGCGGTGCTGCGATCATCAAAGCACGCGGTGCATCGTCGGCTGCTTCTGCTGCCAACGCAGCCATCGACCACATGCGTACTTGGGCTCTGGGCACCGCTGAAGGTGACTGGGTCTCCATGGGCGTTTACAGCGATGGTTCCTACGGCATCGAAAAAGGCCTGATCTACTCCTTCCCAGTGACCTGCCAAAACGGCGACTGGTCGATCGTCCAAGGTCTGCCAATCTCCGACTTCTCGCGTGCCAAAATGCAAGCCACCGAGAAAGAGCTGGTTGAAGAGCGTGACGGTGTGAAACACCTGCTGCCATAATCGGTAGTGTGATAACGCCGCGGGTCTTTGCGGTGTGATCCGGATAAAAAAAGCAGATCGAATGATCTGCTTTTTTTATGTGTGAAATTTAGGGGAGGTTGACCTTGAGCCGTCCAGCATGCTGGTTGACGATACGCCAAGGCAGATTGGACCAGTCGGGATCATCGCAAGCGCGGGCAACACGTGCAAAGGATGCCCCGACATGCAGACCTTGAAGCGTCATATACCATGAAGGGAAGTTCCATACCTCGCTGTCTTTATAGTTACAGTCATCTTCACTCTTGGGCTGCTTCATCTGGGTGGGATAGAGTTGGCTGAGAGTCTTGACGAGCCATGGTGCAAGGATATTGGTGTTGTAGTCGTATGTGGTTGGCTGGCCGTCAGCGTTATACTTTAGAGTGGCAGCCGGTATGCCCTTGCCCAGCCAGAGAATGTCTTCCAGCTGTAGGGGTTGACCGCTGGCGACGTCAATATTGAGCGGGGCATCACCGCCATCTGGATGTGCACCGCCGCAGAAATAGCCGGTCACAATACTGAGACTGACGACCTGTGGACTGATCAGATGCGGTGTCACGGTTTGATCATAGTCTGCGCCATGCATGCGTGCACCACCGAGCATACAAGAGAAATAATTATGTACTTCCTGCCATTGGCGATCCTCTAAGGCTTTGTTCACGCGCTGCAGTGTCGCTGGCGGATAGCCACTGTCGATGCGGAAGAAGCGAATTTTGCTGGTGGGTTCTTGCCGCCAGCTTAAGGCATGGCCTTGAAATGAGCTGGTCCCGTTGGGCTGCAGGGTCATGTCCAGTAGCCGGACCTGATCATAGGTGGTGGCATCATCTGCCAGTTGGCGCTTCGGGATAGGGCCGCTATAGGGCTTCAGCTGGATCGGCAGATGTTTGGGGTGCTTGGGGTCATGACCGAACCATTCACCCGTCCAGTTGCCATGATCAGCATGGATACGCATATCGATCTGGCTTTCGTTGTCATAGCTGCGATTCTCGCCCATCTCGATCATCCCAGAGGCATTCTGCTTGCCATCCAGCGCGACATCGGTATGGTATTTACGATAAAAGTAACGCCCTGTGGCGCTGTGATCTTTATCCACGTCGAATTCCATGATCACGGGCGCGGTACCGATGGTGCCTTCAAGCAGGATGGGAGCTGCGTTGGCGGTCTGGTGAGCCAGACATGTCAGTGCAATGATGAGGCCGCTTTGGAGATGAGTTCTGGGCAAAGTGATGCGCATGATGGGTCTCGGAGTGGATGATTTGTAGATTTTTTTCCTGATCTGAGCCTAGCATAGGGTGAATCAAAGCGCTGTGATTTGTCGATGGATTTCATATGGAAAAACAATTCGCAACTTGCCAAAGCGAGGTACTCAAATAACAATGACGCTCACGGATTTTTTGGATAACAGCGCGAGGAGGGCAGCATGGCACATGTACGATCAAGAGTGAGTGAGTCTGAGTGGCAGCGTCGGGTCGATCTGGCGGCCGCCTATCGGCTGGTGGCCCTGTATGGCTGGGATGATCTGATCTTTACCCATATCTCGGCGCGCGTGCCGGGGCCGGAGCATCATTTCCTGATTAATCCTTATGGGATGATGTTTGATGAGATTACGGCATCAAGTCTGGTCAAGGTGGATCTCCATGGTCAGAAAGTCATGGACAGTCCCTATGACATCAATCCGGCGGGCTTCACCATCCACAGCGCGATCCATGCCGCACGTGAGGATGCCCAGTGTGTGCTGCATACCCACAGCTTAAATGGCGTCGCCGTGTCCGCGCAGAAAGACGGCGTGCTGCCGATCTCGCAGCAGGCCAGTATCGTGCTGTCGTCGCTGGCTTATCATGACTATGAGGGCATCGCACTGCGTGATGATGAAAAGCCGCGTTTAGTGACTGATCTGGGCGATAAGAATTACTTCATGCTGCGCAATCATGGTCTGCTCACGGTCGGTGAGACGATTGCGGATGCGTTTCTGTTTATGTATCTGTTTGAGGCGGCCTGTATGATTCAGGTGCGGGCGCAGTCAGGCGGAGGCGAGCTGATCCCGATTGATCCGCAGATCATCGCCGGGGTGCAGATGATGGCCAAGCAGGTGACCAAAGGCATGGGCGGCAGTCTGGCTTGGCCGGGATTGTTGAGACGGCTGGATCGGCGCAATCCGGGCTATCGGGAGTGATGGCGCAAGTCATCCAGGAATGCATAAAAAAAGCATGGTGAATCACGGGACTCACCATGCCATATCGACTTTTTAAAAATAACTTTTTAATGCGGCTATATAAATCAGAAGTTGGTCCGGGCACCAAAACTGACCAGACCATAACGCTCGCTGAATTTATTTGAGGTCACGGCGTTGTAGGTAAATGGAATTTCACCGACAAACTGATTGGTCATGATTTCCCCACGCACAAACAGATCTGTCTGTGGTACGACCTGATAGGCGAGTTCGCCATCAAAGATGTTGTTTTGACGATAAGAGGTGCGACCCAAGGTCGAGATAATGGAGTCGACGTTCTTACGATCCACCACTTCAAACAGATAGCCGCCTTTCAGCGTCCATTTGCGATAGTGCCACTGCAGATTGAGGCCGAGATGGGCATAGTTTGCGCTATAGGATAAGCCGTCACGCAGGTTCAGCGCGGTCGGCACGGAGAAGTTGCTGCTGACGATAGGGCCGCAGGCACCAATCTGGGTGCCTGTAGTGGCGTTATTCTGGAAATTAATGGCATAAGAGCAGCCATTATAGCCTGCTGTAATATCACCAACATCGACCTTGCTATAGCCACCCCCGACGAGGCCTGAGAGCATCCAGGCCTGATTGATCTTCCATGAGCCCAGAAAATCAGCCTGAAATTGCGTGTCATTCGGATTTTTGACGTTGATAAAGTCCAGTTGCTGACCCGATACCGCAGTGGGTGTGGACTTGCTCAAGGTGCTGGCACTGTCACCCCAGGCACTGACGCGTACGGCGTAAAGCTGGTCAGAATGTGAGTCGCCTGCGAGCAGGTATTGCAGGCCGACCTGCCAGCTATTCAGTGACTCGGTGTCGGTGTTGTATTTGATTGCCCGGTGCCAGAATCCACCGTCCAGCCACAGACGGTTGGTGAGATTGATACCGGCTTTGATGTGTGCGCCGCTATAGTCGCCGACATTGGTGCCGGCATACTGGGCGTCGTTGGCGCGGATATGAAAGACATCGAGTGTGCCGTTCATGGCGTCATAAGTGATTTCTGCGTTGCCTGCGCCGAGACGCATGGGCGTGTCTGCAGTCATCAGGTCATCCAGTGGCGCAGCAAAGGCCGTACTGGTATAACCTGCCGTCAGGATGGCTGCAAGTGATACTAAACCAAAATGGCGTTTCATGGAGCAATTCCGTTAAATAACAAAATAGAGGGAGTTTGACGTGAAAAAACAGCAAACCTGGGGTTTGCTGTTTTTGAGAGGGGATCGATCAAGCGTTGCTTTAACGCCATGCAGAGCCGTAAGGAGGTCTGAAACCTCCTTACGGCTGCGGTGATCATTTGAAGTTAACTTGTACGGCGAAGGTGTTCGTGCCTGTTGCGTACGAGTTGTTCTGGATCGCCAGCATGTTGAAGGCGGTGGTCACGTTGTATGATGCTTTGGTGGTGCCATCCAGTCCTGCAGCCTGCTTGAGCACAGAGCTGGCTTGACCCAGCGTGTTGAGCAGGGTACCTACGTTCAGCGTGAAGCTGCTGCTTGCCGGATTGAAGGTGATAAAGCTGCTGATGGCCTGTGCATTCAGTGTGGCGTTGCCGGTGACGCCGGAGCTGGTGACGCCGCTTGCAGTCAGGGTCGCGGTGCTCGGGATGAATCCGGTGACGACGGTGCTACCGCCTGCAGTCGGCAGGGATTGATACAGCACGACATTGCTGATGGTCAAGGTCAGGTTTTGATTGCCACCTGCGGTTGGCACCACGTTGATGCGCAGGCTGCCTTGATATTCGCTACCTGCTGTGACCGGGAAGCTGGCAGCAATCGGCGAGGTCAGGGCGGAGGTGACGGCTGCAGTCAGACCGCTCGGTGCGACCAGTGCATTGTTTACGGCGCTGCCATTCGGTGTGCCGAGCGTAATGGTGACATCGTTCAGGGCGCCAGTGCTGGTCAGGTTCGCGTAGATCGGCGAATTGGTCAGCAGGTTGCTGGCACCGGAAGTGCAGTTAGGCACGCAGTTGATGGCGATGCCACTGACTTGAACGGTGTTGCTCGGTGAGCCGGCATTGCTGAGGGCAGTGGTGACCGAGGCTGGCAGGTTGCTTGACACCGATGCTGGAACATTGTTGCTAATAGCTGCAAGGGTGCTCTGAGGCGATGCTGCGGTTGGTGTACCACCACTGCTGACATTGATAGCGACGCTAGAAATAGCAGCCAACTGAGCAGGGGTCACGCCGCTATTGGCGGCTGCCGTGGTCAGCAGTGTCGATGCCAGTGCGCCAACGGTATTGGCAGCGACCGGATTACTTTGTGCATTACCGGCTGGGTTGTTGGTGCTGCTCAGCAGGCTGGATGGATTGGCCGTGGCGACACTGTTGGTCACAGCAGACAGCGATGGCTGTACAAACGCGGCAACGCTGGTCGGCGACAGTGAGGTCAGCGAAGGCAGGCTGCTCGTCAGTGCGGGATTGCTTTGTGCATTTGCTGTCGCAGCAGAAACCAGATTGGTGATGAACGATGCATTACCCAGTGTGGATGGCGACAGCGGTGTCGTCAGCGAGGCGATCTGAGCACTCACGGTGGCAGCGACGCTGTTGAACAGGGCGCTGGTGGTGCTGGCCGAGGTGGCACCACTACCGCCGCCAGCGGCTTGCAGAATGCTGGTGGTTTGTACGATCAGCGCCTGAATGGCAGCGGTCGTTTGCAGCAGGGATGGGTTGCTGCTGGCTGCAGCGACTGGATCAGCAGAGAGCAGAGGGAGTGAGCCCAAGCCGAGATTCTGTGCCAGACTGCTGGCTGCTGCTGCAGTTGATTGACCTGATGCTTTGGCTTGTGCGACGACCAGTGTAGTCAGCGGTGTCACGACACCGCCACCTAAAGGCGCAACCAATTGACCAGACAGAGACTGACCTGTGGATTTGTCTACGCCGCCTGTGACACAGACCTGATGCTGACCGGAAGCACCGGGGACTTTGGAGAAGTCATAGCCACCATTGGCGTCGGTGGTGGTGGTGGGCTCGGTGGATTCACAGATGCCGTCATCATTAATATCGAGCGTGACGGTCGAACCAGCATAGTAGCCGTCGGCGACCAGACCTTTGGCTGCAGCAGTGGCAGGTGTTGGCGTCGGTGTTGGCGCTGGCGATGGCGAAGGGCTGGCAGAAGAGCCGCCACCGCCGCCACCGCCACATGCGGTGAGGATCAGGCCCATACAGGTTGCCAGAGCCGAGAGTTTGATCTGAGATTTGTTCATGCAAGTTCCCCTAGTTATTCCAGTAAAATGAAGCATCCTTTACAACGCTTGATCAGCGAAATGAACGCTATGTCAGTCTTGCGATATTGATGACGTTGTTTTATGGACTGGCATATCCGATGTATTTGGATATACCCGCCTTAAACGTCAGTTTCCTGTTGCGTCATTTTGAACAAGCAAAGGCCTACATCCAGACATTCATCGGGTCTGAAGTGAGATACCGCCGATTTGGTGTTCAAATCGAAACAGCACAAGATGCCGTACGATAGCGTGAGGGTGAAGTTGCATTCGGTCCCTAAGCCTCTGTCCCTGAGCATGTCCTCGCAACGACTGTTTCCGTTAAAATCCTGTGATTTTTATCACACATAACCTACACAAATCAATATATTTTCCTTCATAAGTAATTTGACGGAGTGGTAGGTATGTTTTAGCGCATGAGCGGTTAGCGATGTCCAGATAGGCTGGGTGGCATGCGAGATGAGGGATGTGCAGCGCAAAGGACATGTGGAAATGACAGCGGCGGACAGATGTCCGCCCGCCGCTGGATGATGCCGAGTGCTGTTTATTTGGCCGCGCGTAATATCTGAGCGGCTGCGACCATATTTTCCAGTGCCGGGATCACTTCGCTCCATTGGCGAGTCTTGAGACCGCAATCTGGATTGACCCACAGACGTTCGGCAGGGATGCGCTCTGCAGCTTTCTGCATCAGATTGACGATATGCGCCTGCGTCGGGATGTTCGGTGAGTGGATATCGTATACACCCGGACCGATCTCGTTTGGATAGTTGAAGTGATCAAAGGCATCCAGCAATTCCATATCTGAGCGCGAGGTCTCGATCGTGATCACATCGGCATCCATATCGGCGATGGCCTTGATGATGTCGTTAAACTCCGAATAGCACATGTGAGTGTGGATTTGGGTTTCGTCTTCTACGCCATTTGCCGTGATGCGGAAGGATTCGACCGCCCAGTCGAGATATTCAGGCCATTGGGATTGACGCAGTGGCAGACCCTCACGCAGTGCAGCTTCGTCGATCTGGATCACACGCACACCGGCGCGCTCAAGGTCCTGCACTTCTGCGCGGATGGCGAGGGCGAGCTGCTTGCACGAGACCGAGCGCGGCTGGTCGTCACGCACGAAAGACCAGTTGAGGATGGTGACCGGACCGGTCAGCATGCCTTTCATGGGTTTGGTCGTGAGTGACTGGGCGTAGCGAATCCATTCGACAGTCATTGGCAGTGGACGGCTGATGTCGCCGAACAAAATCGGTGGTTTGACACAGCGCGAGCCATAGGACTGGACCCAGCCAAACTGGCTGAAGGCGTAGCCTTGCAGTTGTTCGCCAAAGTACTCGACCATGTCGTTGCGCTCGGCTTCACCGTGAACCAGCACGTCCAGACCTAAGGCTTCCTGCTCGCGCACGCTGCGGGCGATCTCGGCCTGCATGGCGGCGATATAGCCGACATCATCCAGACGTCCGGCTTTGTAGTCGCTACGGGCGATACGAATGTCTGCGGTCTGCGGGAATGAACCAATCGTGGTGGTTGGATAAGCTGGCAGCTTCAGCAAGGCCGCCTGCTTGGGCGCGCGTGCCTGATATGGGTTCTGGCGTTGACCGAGGGAGGCGTCGATCTGGGCGACTGCGGCTTTGACTGCAGGATTATTGACCCGGGGCGAGGTGCGACGTGCCGTCAGGGCGGACTGATTGGCGGCCAGTTCGACTTGCACGGACGCGCGACCCTCACGCAGGGCTTTACCCAGCACGCGCAATTCATCCAGTTTCTGCAGGGCAAACGCCAGCCAAGATTTGATCTCGGCATCCAGCTTCACTTCGCTATTCAGATCGACTGGCACGTGCAGCAGCGAGCAAGACGGGGCAACCCACACACGCTCGCCCAGACGCTTTGCTACGGGCTCCAGCCAGTCCAGTACCGCATTCAGGTCGGTCTTCCAGATATTACGGCCATTGATCACGCCGAGCGAGAGGACTTGATCGGCTGCCAGCAGATCAATCAATGGCAGTACATCGCTCTTGCCATTGATGGCGTCGATATGTACCCCTGCGACGGGGAGGCCAGCGATCAGTGCACGGTTTTCGCGCAGTTCGCCGAAGTAAGTCGCCAGCAGCAGTTTGACACCGGTATCTGTGAGCGCGGTATAGGCCGTGGTGAAGGCGGCTTGCCATTCCGCAGCAAGCTCGGTGACCAGAATCGGCTCATCGATCTGCACCCATGTCACACCTTGCTCTGCCAGTGTCTTCAGCAGTTCGGCATAAACGGGCAGCAGACGCGGCAGCAGGGCGAGGCGATCAGAGTGATCTTTGGCCTTACCCAGCGCCAGATAAGTCACAGGGCCGACGATCACAGGCTTGGCATGTACGCCTTGGGCGCGGGCTTCGGCCAATTGAGACAGAAGGCGCGATGTATCGAGCGTAAATTCGGTCGCTGCCGTAAACTCAGGCACGATGTAATGATAGTTGGTGTCAAACCACTTGGTCATCTCTCCGGCTGCCACACCGCCACAGCAGGCATGGTGTTCATCCAATCCTTTGGCCGAGCGACCACGTGCCACGCGAAAGTAGTTATCCAGCGCATCACCATGAAAGCCCTGTACCCGCTCCGGCAGATTGCCCAGCGTAAAGCTCATGTCCAGCACCTGATCGTAGAAGGCAAAATCGCCAACGGGCACGAAATCAAGACCGGCTTGGCTGGTCCAGTTCTGCTTACGCAGGTCTGCGCCGAGTGCTTGCAGTTGATCGCGCGTAGATTCGCCTTTCCAGTAGGACTCCAGAGCAAACTTCAGCTCGCGCTTGGCACCGATACGGGGGAAACCCAGATTATGAATGGTCGTCATGATGTACTCACAGATATAAACAATGAGTGCATGCTAGAGGCTGCCATCCATGAAGTAAAATGGTATTATCTCACCAATCTATGAATTATGCTCATCTATCATGCTGGAACGTATCCATCTTGCCATCGTGCAACAAGTCGAAAAACAGGGCTCCCTGACTGAGGCCGCCAACGTGCTGTACGTGACGCAGTCTGCCTTAAGCCACAGCATGAAGAAGCTTGAACTACAGCTCGGCACCGAGATTTGGCGCCGCGAAGGACGCAGCCTGAGACTGACGCAGGCTGGGGAATATCTACTTGCGGTGGCAAACCGTGTGCTACCGCAACTGGATCAGGCCGAAGTCAAACTGCGCCAGTTTGCGATTGGCGAACGCGGGACGCTCAGGATCGGGATGGAGTGCCATCCCTGCTATCAATGGCTGCTCAAAGTCGTATCGCCCTACCTTGCGGCGTGGCCGGATATCGATGTCGATGTGAAGCAGAAATTCCAGTTTGGTGGCATCGGTGCGCTGTTTGGCTATGAGATTGATCTGTTGGTCACGCCCGATCCCTTGTATAAACCGGGTCTGACCTTTGTACCTGTCTTTG
>JASLEL010000448.1 GCA_030151145.1 Aquirhabdus sp.
AGTAACCAAAGGCGGTATAAAATCAGATGATGCTAAGGAAAGCCTCAAGCAAACAATTTTAGAATGCTACCGATCAAATGACCAATTCTCTGCCCTATTAAATTGGGAGATGAACGTCCTAAGTGCTGCGAACGGAACAATAGTTGAGCTAATCAAACTAATTCCAATAGAAAAAAGAAAGAAGAATATATACTCGTTCGAGCTCGACAAAATATTAAGTATTTTAGCACGAGAAACCGTAGGAAAAAGTAACGTCACAGCAAACCCCAAGTTGGCCATAGACAATGCTCTCTCTCCAATATTAATTGATAAGATTCTAAACTCAAGCGATCAAGAGTCGCAAGAAATATGGAGAAGTGCTATAACAAAACATAGCGATCTTTCTGTTAACATATCTACGCCTGCAGATGCGGGGAAAATAAACAAAATGCTGCATTTGGCTGTTTCACCAACAGAAAAAATCAAATATACAGATTGGGGAGCAGTTCTGGAAATACCACAAACCACATGGAACAATGATTCAACAATAACAGAATTATTCGGCTTAAAAGGAAAAAGCATCCTATGTGATATTTTTAAACTTAGGTCTGCACAAACCACGCACTGCAAACCAGTTCTCGTAAAAGTCGGTGCAGCTTGTGATTATGCTCAACAGTCAAAGGGCCCGCTGCAATATCTTCTTGGAGTAATTATTCCTGACAATATCCAACGCGAAAGTAGAGCACCTCTTTCCGAATGGGTATCGCCAATTCTAATGGCCTCCACAGATGCGGATGCATCTCCTTTTAAAATTCATGTAAATTTTAGATTCCCATTTACCCAGTCGAGTGAGCTAATAAAGACTTGGGAAACCAAATATAGATTAAGGGAGCAACTACTTACTTCTTTAATTTCTACCGCATCAGCATACAACTCTAGACCAGGTATCATAAGCCTAAGGGCCACACAAACTAGTACATCATCAGAAGTTACTTGTGATTGTCCCGTCGCAGAGGCCACTACACCACCCAAATAACTCAGAAGCCCCTTCAGGGAAATTTTATTAGCATTGTCGTACCATAATAGGTATAGACATAGAGCCATATGCGCCCACTTAAATATGGTGGACGCTACGCTATTGAAATTCAATCCTATTTCACGGCCAAGACGCACCTAAGTGTAACGCTCGACACAATTCAAATTCCAACTGGATCGAACAGTCCACTAAGATTGCCATTGCTCGTATGTTCGATACAGTCCACTTCGACGATATTCGCGATTCTGAACGGTCTAACTTTGGTTTAGAGCTTCGCTTCATGCATCTCTAGGCTCCCTAAAAAGCTTGGGATGAATCAATTCTGCTCCTCCATTTGCAGCCAAAAACTACATTTAGATTTAAATATATAACACCAAACTGAGATAATAAAATTGTTATCTCCTCCAAGGCCTGCATCTGCAGGCCTTTTTTTATGCCGTATTTTTAGGAGACTTCTCATGATGATCTTTCAATGCCCCTACTGTCAGTCCCAACACATCAAACCTAAACATCACGCTCGCCGTATCGGCGGCGTGATTGGGACGTTGTGTGGCGCAATCAGCGGATATGTCGGTATTGCCACAGGCGCTGAGCTTGGGGCTGGTATGGGTTTAATTGCTGGGCCACCTGGCATGATGTTGGGTGGTTTAGCTGGTGCCATCGTCGGTGCCATTGTGGCGGGTACGGCTGGATGTGCTGCCGGTGCTGCATTGGGCGATGCGATCGATGAGCATGTGCTGGACAACTTTCTGTGCATGGACTGCCGTCATTCGTTTTCTGTGCGTAGCGTTGAATTTTGATCATGGCTTCCATCGACTGTTTGAGCGGTGGGAGCCTTTTCGTTTTTAGATCTGGATTTTTATTCGTTCATTTATTTGGAGGTCATGATCATGGCTCATTTAGTAGAGAGTATGGCGTATCAGGGTGCAACACCCTGGCATGGGTTGGGTAATCAGTTGGCAAAGCATCAGCCAATTGAGGTATGGGCTAAACAAGCTGGCATGGATTGGTCGATTCTGGAATCACCGGTGCGGTATATGACTGAGGCTGGTGGTACATCAGGATCGATTGGGTCATTCGCGGATAATAAGGTGCTGTTCCGTTCAGATACGCATGAACCATTATCAGTGGTGAGTCAGCGCTATCAGGTGGTACAGCCTCGGGAGATTCTGGAGTTTTATCGGGATTTGACAGAGCTGTCAGGGTTTGAGCTGGAGACGGCAGGCGTTCTACGGGGAGGAAGGAAGCTGTGGGCTTTGGCACGTACCGGTCAATCGATGTCGTTGCCGGGACGAGATGTGACGAAGGGCTATGTGCTATTGGCAACAGCCTGTGATGGCACGCTGGCTACTACAGCACAATTCACCAGTATCCGAGTGGTCTGCAATAACACGTTGCAGATTGCTTTGGGCAATGGTGAGGGAGCTGTGAAGGTACCGCACAGTAAGAAGTTCGATCCGGATAGTGTGAAGCGTCAGCTGGGGATTTCTGTCTCAGGCTGGGAGGAGTTTCGCTATCGCATGAAGACGTTGGCTGAGCGTCAGGTGAAGCCCGTGGAAGCGGAGCGTTATTTCTGGCAGGTGTTTACTGATAGCAGCAAACCCAAAATCCAGAATGAGCGGGCCATTCACCGGGCGATGTCGTTGTACAATGGTCAGGGGAAAGGTTCAGAACTCGCCTCTGCTCAAGGTACTGCATTTGGCTTGCTAAATGCCGTGACCGGCTATATTGACCACGAACGCCGCGCCCGGAGTGATGATCATCGACTGGATTCGGCCTGGTTTGGGCAAGGAGCCTCAATCAAGCAAAAGGCGATGGATCAGGCAATGCTGATAGTGGCGTGACGGCCTTTTGCTTAAGGAGATCGCCATGGTCATTGCTGGCATACCCAGTAAAGGAACTCCCCTGCCCGTCGCTGTTGCGGCGGTCTGGGGTGCTTTCCTGTACGAAGGTCTATTTGCTATCCAAACTGATCCCAAAGCGTTCGATACGATTCTGACACGCTGGAATCAGGGTTGTCTTGAATTGATGATGGCAGCGTGTCGGTATTTGCCACTAGTCTGGGATGAAGTTGCGGAACGATGGGACCAAGTGGATACGGACTTCGCGGGGGTCTTTGAGTATGAAGTGATTGTAGCTCTCGGTATGTGGCTGCAGCATGAAATACTCGACACAAGACTATTGCCCAGTCCCGAGATCACTCAATCTCACATCAGATATTTAATTCGGAAATTTTTTAATCAGCTTTAGAGTCAGCCCGCAAACAGTGCGGGCTAATCCCATCATCTCGATCTAGTCTTCTGCTTTTAACCACGTCCGGCCGACGTGCAGCAGTTCTTTTTTTTGGTCGTTTGACAGCCGAGCAAACGTTTTAACCAGCTCTGCCATTTCATCGGAGTCTGCGTAGAAATAGGCCAAAGGCAAACCCAAGGCCTCAGCCAGCCGATCAGCCGTATTGGGTTCAACTGCATGGATACCATGCTCATACCGGCTGATCCGCGCATTCGCAACTGCTTCATCCAGACCGATGGCAACTCCCAACGCCTCCTGTGTGAGTTTCTTCGCAAGCCGCGCCTCTTTTAAGCGTTTGCTAAATATGGTTTTGGCATCGTCTGTCATTCGTCGAAGTATCAGTAAATAAATACGAAGTTCGTATAAAACCCTTTGTCTTTCTCTACGAAATTCGTATATATTCGAAATACGTATATTTTATTCTTGGTTCGTATTTGACTCCCTGCAATTCGCCGTCTGGCATGTGGGGTTAAGCCTGTTTAGACCTTTATGGGAGCGATCGTGAACGGATCTTCAAATTGGCATTATGCAGAGAAAGGCAAAGTGATCGGGCCGATCAGTATTGATGAGATGAAAACACATATTGAGACTGGCGAGATCAAAGAAAGTACTTCCGTTTGGAATGGCGAAGGAGATTGGCAAGCGGCTAGCCTCACGGAACTGGCTCCGCTCTTTATCAAGCCAGAACCATCACCCTCGGCAATCCCCGCCCCGCCACCACTACGCGGCGACGATATCGACAACAAGTTTGTGTGGTTATTGGTTGCTACCCCTCTTCTGGGTGTGTTTATGGAATTCATACCTGGGCTGAAATCAGTCTGGGTCTTCGTCATTCTCTTTTTTGTGCTTAACACGGTCTTTTACATCCTTGATCAGCGCCGCTTGAAAGAATCCGGGCATCACGTCCCCAAGAGCAAGTGGATCAAAGTCATTCCGGTTTACTTATGGCAGAGAGCGATCTTCCTCAGGCAGAAGAATTGGTACTTCTGGAGCTGGATCGGAACGTTTGTCCTATCCATCGTGTTGATCACGGAACTTCATAGTGACAATCTGGAAGACTCGGCATGCCCAGTGGTCACCCAGATCATGCATGAGAGTTATGGCAACAATGCAGCAAGCTGCAAGGTGGTCAAGATCGACAAGAAGATGACGGATGGTTTCTACAAAGCAACGGCGATCCTCGATAACGGCAACGAGGTCGGCATCACCATCGAGGAGCTCAAGGACGATCAGATTGAAGTGCGGATCGTGAACACGCCCAATGAGTAACCTTTTATAGCACCCACTCTCAATGGTGGATCAACATATTCACAGGAGCTCTGCATGAACGCGTATAAGAATGTGATTCCAAATTTGACCGCCTCAAAATCAAGACCTGCACTATTGGTCGCATTAAGCTTGGCAGTAACATCACCAGCCCTCGCTGATGATGTTCCGCAGAATGGCAGCATTGGGGCTGCTCTGGGATCTGCGCTCGGGGCATTTATCAAATCTCATCACTTGGGTGCAGGAAATCAATCTGATACTTCCCAGAATGTACAGGACAATACATCGAGCACCAATCAGATTAGTGTACCTACCACCCTATCAACGATGGGCGATGCGGATAGACAGTTGATGGCGCAAGGCATGTGGCATGATCCGAGGACGGGGCTGGTCTGGATGCGTTGTGTGCTAGGGGATAGTTGGACGGGAAGCACTTGCCAGGAAAATAAGCCCAATGGGATGGCCAAAAATACATGGTGGCGAAATGATGCCGTTATCCAGATCAGCCAGCTCAACTTCGGTGGCTTTAAAGATTGGCGATTACCAACGATTGAGGATTTGTACGGGCTTTATAATGTTCAAAAATGTAAAGGCTCAAACTACCATCCGACAGGCGATGATGTGCCCATTCCCAAGAGCGGGGGTGCCGGTACGATTTCCGTACCGCATAATTGCGCTCTGGGCACGGGTGCAACATCCAAGATAGACAACGTCGTTTTCCCCATTCCCTATGATCAAAACTTTCCCTATCTATCCGCCTCAGATGATCATCGTTATCCATTAAGTACCCGTAATGCATCAGCGACATTTAGCCCATACCGCTTGTGGACGATTGATTTTCAGGGCGACAATACCATTGCAAATGGTAAGGACGGCACTTCTGAAAATGATCAACCGCTTGGATATGTTCTGGTTGTGCGTGGTGGTCATTCTACCGGGGAGTATGAGCATTTACTTGAGCAGGCTCACTCACTGGCGGCCGCCATACAACAAAAGACTATTGCGGATGCTGCAGTAATCAAACGCAATAACGAAGTCATGAAACAGAACGCGAGAGCCGCTCAAGAACGTCGTGCGGCTTGGCAGAGTACGGTGAAGGCGGGTGACCGTGTTCATGTGACGATCAATCGGTCGTATATCCCCGGTCTGGTGATCCAGGACAATGGTCAGCTCGTGCTCCTGCAAACCGTGGAATACGGAAATCTGTGGTTTAAGCGCAGTGAGTTACAGTGACTGTTAATTCGAAGTGCAAATTTGAAGCAAAAGGCATGCGATCAGGCGCGGCTGATGGTGGCCTGATGCGGTGCTGTTGAATATGACTGAAGTAGAAAGGGATATGCCTGGCACCATGGTGTCAGGCATTTTTTTACTTATTACTTAAGGAATTTAATGATGAAAGCATTAAGGTATACCGAGTCCAGTATAGCAGTGTTCAGCCATAACAAAGCCGTATTGTACGCAGCATTGTGGGATTCAGGCATAACAGAAGCGGTGGTTGAGTATAGCGGCAGCGAGGGTACATTAGATGTGCCAAGGGTGTACTGCCTACCAAATACTTTACTGACAGTATTGGAGTTGCAAGAGGTCACGATTCAAAAGGAGCAAGGATGTTTTGAAAATGGAAACTATCTACCTGAGGCAAGAAGCCAGTCGTGTCCG
>JASLEL010000184.1 GCA_030151145.1 Aquirhabdus sp.
GACTTGCGTTGCTGACGAGAACGGACGGCATTGTATTCTTGAGCAATTGAGCAACACCATCTTTCAGCGATATGTGTTGCCGATCATGTTCTGGAGAATATGACATGAGGTAGCAAACTTCTTCAGCATGCTTGGCTCGCAAGATACGAATAAGGTTTTCTTGCTCTATCTTTGGGGTAGGCTTTGTTAATTGAGAAATATAATTCAGATTGAGTTTGTCGCTGCCACCGTAAAGTTTGGAAAAGAAGTTTCTTCTTTTGTGCACTGATTTTAATTCAAAAAGGGCGCGGGCTCTTTTTTCTTTTAATATGAACGTATTCACAAACGAAAGCTCAATATCATCCATGGATTGTGCATTGATAGACATGATTTTCCCTGATGGTTGATATCAGACGGATTGTGGTCCATCTTGCTGAAATCAGATCCTTCAAATTTTATTTGCTATGCATCATGTCGGTTTAGAAAGCTTTAAATCGCAGCAAAACCCCGAATCGTCTCCGCCAGTACATCCAGCTCCGTATGCTGTGTGGTACTTTTACGCGTCAGCAACGCCAGCGTCCGGGTAGGTGCTTTATCGATCGGGTGACAGACCAATTGCGGATAGGCTTTCAGAAAGCCTGAATTCACCGCCATCTCCGGCAGCAGTGTATAGCCGAGTTTAGCCGCCACCATCTCGATCAAGGTCGGGAGACTGGAGGCTTTGATATCACCCAGATTGGCACCATCGCCGAGATTACAAGCGCTTAAGGCATGATCCCGCAGGCAGTGACCCTCCTCAAGCAAAAGTAAGTGATCCAGCGGGAGTTGATCAATGGTCAATTGACGCTTGGCAAGCTGATCGCTCTCGTGACAGACCAAGAGCAGCGATTCCTCCTGCAGGGCAGTGACGTTCAGATTTTCGGTCTCAAAGGGCAGGGCAAGCAGGCCCATATCCAATGTGCCATCTTCCATTTGCTGGATCATCACCTGGCTCTGCACCTCATGAATGCGCAGATTAAAACGTGGATATCTCTCTTGAACCGCTGTCAGCAGACGCGTCAGGAGAAATGGCGCAATGGTCGGGATGATACCGAGCTGCAGATCTCCCGTCATCGGCTCACTCAACTCACGGCTGAGTTTTAAGAGGTCGCTGGCGTCAGCGAGCATCAGGCGGGCGCGTTTGACCACTTGCTCGCCGAGCGGCGTGAGCCGCACGGTCTGACGACTGCGCTCGACCAGCGCACCGCCGAGCAGACGCTCAAGCTCAATGATGCCCCCTGACAGCGTGGACTGGGTGACGAATGAGCGCTTGGCGGCTTCGGTAAAATGCAGGGTTTCGGCCAGCGTCACAAGATAGGACAACTGGCGTAAAGACGGAAGCGCGGACATGATCTGCTCTATCGTATGAGTCGTGATGAAAATCTTGCGATCAGCGTTTAGGCACCGATCGGATGGGCCTGTATGTTGCGCAGGAACAGCTTGACCAAGAGTGGGCTGTAATCCTTGGGAATATCATGCGCCATGCCGCTGACCAGATAGAACTTGGCACCTTTGATGGCACTTGCTGCGGCACGACCATGCGCTGGAGGCAGCAGGCGGTCCAGACTGCCATGGACGACAACGGTCGGCGCGGTGATCTTGGCGTCCTCAGCTGCAAGCGAGCCCGTGGTCAGCACCGCCAGATACTGGCGCATCACGCCGGCGGGCGAATAACTGCGGCGGAACAGCGTCTGGGCCAAATGGATTTTTTCATCTATCGTGCCTTGATTCGGTGTGCCGATGGCATCAAAGAGACGCAGGGAATGCTTGACCAGCGCGTGTTCTTCCTGCGAGTCAGGACGACCCATGAGGGCTGCGTATTGCTTGGGGAACGGCGGTGGCAGGAGTGCGCGGTTGTTGCTGCTAAAGAGTAAGCCTAAGGTCTGGACGCGCTCAGGATATCGTGCAGTCAGAATCTGCGCAATCATGCCGCCCATCGAGCCGCCGATGACGTGGGCTTTGTCGATGCCGAGCACGTCCAGGAGACCTTTAGTATCTTCGGCCATGTCATACAGGGTATACAGTGCACCATCTGTGCTGAGGCCGACGGAGAAACGGGCCATGAGCTTGGTGGTATTAAAGCGTGGGGAGTGCTGACGGATCTTGCTCGACAGGCCAATGTCGCGATTGTCAAAGCGGATCACGCGATAGCCGGCATCGATCAAGCCCTTACAGAAGTATTCGCGCCAAAGCAGCATCTGCGCACCCAGACCCATGATGAGTAGAATCACCGGATCGCTTTCTTTACCGCCGATCTCGACATGAAAATCCAGATCGCCCACACGTACCGTCGTCTGCTGCATAAAGTCAGCATAAGGGGAGGGAGAGAAAGTCAGGTGGTTTAAGGGTGCATTCATAGTTGAGAATCCTGTCTGGTCGGGCCGCGGTTGATCATAACATGGGTTTTTTTGTACCGTCATGATGCATTGTCGGCGTTTTGCCACAGCCTAGCATAGAAATCTGACATTGGGTATTGTCAGAATTAAAAAGAGCGGGATTGGTTTATGATTTGCAAGGGGGGGCGGGTGGTGATAAAGGGACAGCGTCAGATGC
>JASLEL010000207.1 GCA_030151145.1 Aquirhabdus sp.
GGCAGTTTGAATGCCGGTGGAATCGGTTTGTTCCACAAGGTCGTCAGACCACTGGACGCGGCATGCTCAAAGGTACACAGGCCCGAGACCGACTCGGTCTGACCCTCAAAGGTCAACGTGCCCTCATAGCGTGACAGCAGACTGAAATGCTCATAGACGGGATTGCGCACAAACCAGCTCACCTGATCGGTACATGTCACCTGCACATCAAGCGTCAGCCCGCCAGTCTTCACGGTGACATGGTACTCAGGATATCGCCCGGTAATGACGAGGGCGTCGCCAAAGCGCAAATGAGAGCCATCCTCAGCAAAATCACACTCCTTGCTCATGCTGTAGCCTTTGAGCAGGTAGTCATCGCCCAAGGCTGCGGTCGTTGAGAAAACGGTGGCAGTATCACGCGGTTTGCCGCCCTGGATCAACGCATCATTATCAAAAGCCAATGCACCGGGCAGTCCAAGCAAAGTCATGATGTTGAGATACTGATGCGGCGCAGGCAACAGTGGAAAGAACACCCCAAAATGCGTCCAGCCGTAGCGACCGGAATGCTGATGGGGCTTTAAGATCTCAGGGCGGGTAAACGGTCGGGTGGATTCAACCACAGCCTCATCCATGGCTGGCAGCATATGGTTCAGCAGCACATCAGCCGTACGGCTTAAGGCACGCTGAGCCAGTCGATCAACGAATTGGGACATGGTGAAATCTCCGATATTTCGCAAAACAAGAAACTTTGAGGGCGTCTGACATCAGGCCCGATGATAATACGAATGGATAAACGATGGATGACCCAAATCACATCATGCTGTGATATTTGGGTCAAATGATGGCATCCAGAACGATGCGAGGGATGCGCTCAAAAGGCAGCACGGATGATCTTTAGAACTCGACATGCGCACGCAGGCTGAAGACATTCAGCGTGCCGCGATCGGCATTGTAGGCAGGATTCCAGATATGCTGCCAGCCGGCAGCGAGATTAAGATGTGGCATCACGCGTCCGTCGTAGTAGACCTCCACCACCTGCTCAGGCTGGTAGCGAATCGTGCCATCGCCGATGAATGGTCCCAGACCGCCTAAGGCGAGGTATTGCTGGTGGGTTTTGTCGAGCTCATTCTGCGCCCATGCGATGCCCAGATGATCGTCTTTGCGGCCCCAACGCTGCCCCTGTATCGATGTACCGAGAGAGAGCTGTCGCTCGATCTCATCGAAGCCATACGTCTCGGTGTTGCCGTCGGCCCAGTTTAGCCGCGCAAACACACCGATATCCGGCGTGATGCTCTGCTCCAGATTTACCCCATAGCCGACCTTGGTCTGCAGGCGGCGCACATTGGCGGTATCCGGTGTCCCGCCATATTGCCCGGCAAAGGCGATGGCATCGTCAAAGCGTCCCATCACCGCCCGATTACGCCACGCCAAGAGCCGCACCGTGCCCTCCTGCTCCCAGAGGGTATGCTGATGCTCCAGCTCCAGCGCCTCGCCATAGTGGTTGAAGACCTGATTATCCAGCGCCTGCCCATCGGCATCGCGCGGCACTTCAAAGTGCCCGAACCGTGCCGACCAGTCATCCCAGACGAGTTCGGTAATCAGCCCCTTGGTATAGCCTCGCGTATCGCCAGCATAGTCAAAGGAGCCATGGGCCAGAAAGGACCAATTCATAAACTGCGTGCGCGCATCATGGGCCATGCTATTGCCGTCAAACAGATCAATCACGCTTAAGTAGCCCAGCGTCAATACCAGTCGGTGTTTATCCACGGTCATGGCGAGCTGATTGGGGCCGTCATCGAGTTGCTCCGTCCCACCACCCAAACCCACGGTCTGCTGCAGATAGACACGGGCGAGATACAGCTTGGGCGTTGAGCTTGAGCCTTTCTGCTGCTCACTGTCGGTCAGACCCGCCAAGCCATGCAGCTCAGACAAGGGCCTCGCCTGCATGAGTTCGGGATCAATATAGAGCGCTCCGCCATCCCACAGACGGGCACCGGCATAAATCGTACCGCTCAGGGAGTAGCTATCCTCAGCGCTCAGTTTGAGACTGTTATCCCCTGTATAAGGTGCACTAAAACCCGGTTTGACCTGCCCGATCCATGTCGCTTGCGCATGCAGATTCCAGCGCTCGGTGTCTCCACTGGTGGTCGTGCTGAGATGGCTGTCTGTACTGCTGGCATCGGTCGCATCTGCCGGGTTTGCAGCCAGACAGGCGTGGGCCAGCAACAGCAGACTGCTCATGCCGAACTGCAGCAGTCGCCTGTGATATGACGGGATATGGGATACAAAAAGAAGTGTCATGCGGAAGAATACTGGCCTTGATCCATGAAAGCAGCCGCATGCGGCAACGATGATCGTCCGCCGACCTTAGCGCATGATTGATGAAGATATTTGCAGCCCGGACAGCAGATTTGTATCTGAACATCACGAAAATGAAGAAAGGGTTGAGATGCTGCGTGCAAAGGGACCAATCATGATAAAAGCACGCACCAGAAAACCCGCGCAGCAAACAACAAGCAGGCCCATATCGGCTCAGACGATGATGATCGTCAGGTCAGCACCGCTGTCGGTGCTGACCTGACATCGATCATCAGAGGGTAAATCCACCCGACAGTGGACCCGCCGAGACACCACCACTGGCGGAGCCCGAGGGCAGAGGAATGCCAGCCAGACCCGACAGCAGTTGGCCTAACAACGCTTCGCCGTTCTGGATGCCCTGATTGATATTAAAAGCCAGATTGTTGACGACCAGCGACAGCGCATTTGGGCTGAGCAAATTGCCGATCAGTGCGGCGACCGGCGCACCCAGACCTTCAAGCACTGCGATGGGATTGCTGATGGCACCAGAAATTTGATCGATTTCCTGGTCATTGAGTGGGGTAATGCTATTCATGATGGCTACCTGTCGGTGTTTGTTGTTTTAAGGTGATCGTTTTTTATGGCGATAGTTATTGGTGTCGTACAGTTTATAACCATAGCGACTCAAAGCGCGGAATGATAGACCCAAAACGTATACAAATGTTAACCACATCACAACTTTTCACAAAAAACGATGCAAAATCATGCCCAAGACAGGTCGCCGGCTTGCTCACGCAAGCAGACGAAGAAGATCGGTACAGGGTCAGGCGTGGGCCAGTGCCGCCGTCACGATGATCTCGACCCGCCATTTGGGATCGGCAAGTTTGGCCTCAGCGGTGGCGCGTGCCGGGGTATGACCATGCGGAATCCACGCATCATAGACACTGTTCATCCCGCTGAAATCGTTGATATCTGCCAGCCAGATGATCACCTGTAAGAGATGCGCACGCGAGGAGCCGACTTCATTCAGCAGGCGATCGATATGATCCAGCGCTTCCGTGGTCTGCTCTTCGATGGTACCGCCGTGCTCACCAATCTGGCCTGCGAGATAAACGGTATTGCCATGAATGACAACTTCGCTCATGCGCGAGCCGACATGTTTGCGAATGATATGCGGGGTAGATGTGGTCATGTGCTGCTCCTTAGACGGTATGTGATGTCCTCATAAAAAATGCCCCGATGTGCGGGGCATTTTTTAGTGTTTGTCGTTCAGACTCTTATTTCTGGACCGCAGCAACTGCTTTCAGGATTTCCTGACGGGCAGCTTCGGCATTTTGCCAGCCTTGGATCTTGACCCATTTGCCGGGTTCCAGATCTTTATAACGGGTGAAGAAGTGTTCGATTTGCTTGATCAGCAGCTCTGGCAGATCGGTGTATTCTTGGACATGCTTGTACAGCGGGGTCAGCTTGTCATGCGGTACGGCGATCAGTTTGGCATCGATACCACCATCATCTTCCATGTCCAGCTTGCCAACTACGCGAGCGCGGATCACGGAACCGGCTACGACTGGGTAAGGGGTCACAACCAGTACGTCCAGCGGGTCACCGTCGTCAGACAGGGTGTTCGGGATGTAGCCGTAGTTGGCTGGGTAGAACATGGGGGTGCCCATGAAACGGTCTACGAACAGTGCGTCGGAATCTTTGTCGATTTCGTATTTGATCGGGTCGTTGTTGGCTGGGATTTCGATGACGACGTAGATGTCATTTGGCACGTCTTTGCCAGCGGGAATGTTGTTATAGCTCATCACATACACTCAAGTTAAAGGCCAGGGATCAGGCGGGATAAAGAATCGAACGCATTATTTCAGCACGCGTCATTATAGCGACATAGGCGCCTTTTGCGTGTCTTTCCTGCGTTAATTTTTTAGCGAAGGAAAGACACGATTTTGATTTGCAGATCAGTGCATCACGACCGGCAAGAAAAACAGCAGCATCGGGCAGGCATACGCCAGCGTCCAGATCAGCGAACGCAGGGTGGAGAGATTGGCCATATACGCAAGGATATAGAACACGCGCAGCACCACATAAGCCCAGGCCAGATCGTTGATCAGCGGCTGCGGCAGCACGAGATACTGCGCCATGAGCACCGAGGCAAGGAAGACTGGCAGCGTTTCGTAGGCATTGGCTTGGGCCGCCTGTGCGCGGGCAGCGATGCCGGTGAGGTTTGCCAAAAAAGCACGTGGATCGGCGTTGTCCGAGAGTTTAAAGCGGCCCAGAGCCTTGGCGAGCGCCGAAGTGAAGAGCGGCAGTACGCTAGCTGCGACCATAGCATAGATGGTGATGGCAAAGGCGTGCATGTCAGGTCCCCAAGGTATTGTTATCCATTGTGCTCAGTATGACACGGGTGGGGTGGTTTTTTGAATATGGATATGATTACTGGTAGATTTCAGGAAATAAGTTCAATAATTCTGATTTGTTAGGATGTGTAGAGGCTTCACATCATTCGTCATAAACAGGCACACGCCATGGATGCCATGCTTTTATCGTGTTTCTCCAGCTTATTGTTTTAGTCCAAACAAACCTAGAAGGCGGTGTGATTACCCGTGTCTTCGTTCATCGCGGCGTAAAATAGAGTGATCATGCTAAGCGCATATTGCCTTATTTTGCTGAATCACATTTAAAGTGAGCCTATTGTGAATAGCCTTGACACAGCCACACGTTTTATAAATAAAAGCCGCGTTTTAACACCTGAAGAAATAGCAGAGTTTGGTCGTCGGATTGACGCCTTACGCAATAAGACATGGGCAAAAATTGGCGAGCCAGATGCCCAATATATCTACGCTGTACGTGACTTTGTGCGCTATACCGAAATAACTAGCCGTACCGCACTCATGTTTGGTGGCTGGATTCCTCCGGTCTGGTTACTTGCATCCCTCGCACTGGCTGTGTCCAAAATCGTCGAAAACATGGAACTCGGTCATAACGTCATGCACGGACAATATGACTGGATGAACGATCCCAGCTTAAACGGCTCAACCTATGAATGGGATACCGTATGCTCAGGCAAAGACTGGCGATATACCCATAACTTTATGCACCATACCTACACCAATATCCTCGGCAAGGATCGCGACATTGGCTATAGTGTCATCCGCATGACTGAGGCACAGGCATGGGAGCCACGCTATCTGGCCAATATCCCCATCACCGTGACGCTGATGTTTGGATTTCAATGGTTTTTGGGCTTTCAGAATGTCCATCCTGAAGAGTTTTTCGATCCTAAGATCGGCTTTAAGCAAGCGGCCACAAATGCCCGAGCTTTTGGCCGCAAAGTAGTTCGTCAAGTCGTTAAAGACTATGTGTTCTTCCCTGTGATTGCAGGTCCGATGTTCTTGCCTGTGCTGGCGGGCAATGCCACTGCGAACCTCATCCGCAACATCTGGGAGTTTGCGATTATCTTCTGTGGCCACTTCACCGAAGACGTCGAGATGTTTGAAGATAATCTGACGAATGAAACCAAAGCCGAATGGTATCTACGTCAATTAAAAGGCTCCAGCAATCTGATTGGTGGCAAGATTTTGCACTTTCTGTCAGGTAATCTGAGTCATCAGATCGAACATCATATGTTTCCAGACATACCTGCCTATCGTTATCAGGAAATGGCACCCGAGGTGCAAGCGATCTGTACGGAATTTGGCCTACACTACAATACGGGCAGCTTCGCCAAACAAATGTCCGGAGTTATCAAACGCATTGCCATCCACTCTTTGCCAAATGCAACGCTGAGGCGTATTCGTGCGAGTCTCAATCAGCGAGTGCAAGCTGCAATAAGCCTAAGCACATTGCGCCCTTTTAGTTATTTGCTTTCCCGTATTACGCTTGTTCAATACCCATTCACTCGTGCTTCGGCCGATCCTGTGGCTCAAGCTCTGTAATCTCGCTGAGCCGTGAAAAATCCACGTGATCCAGCTCATCGGCATCGGTATACATAAAGTCCTTGTACATATAGCCCCAGCGGACCGTGTCGTGGTCGAAGACATGCCGGTGACTGACCTGCTGATAGGTCAGCTCACTGGTCCCGCTCACGGACAGGATGAAGCTTGCCTTGTGTTCCGCCAGATAATCCGCGTCCTTCTGATAGAGCGGACTCTCCTCATCAATCACATGCATGATCGTCCAGCTTAAGGCAAACATCGGGTGCCGCTCTCGCACCAGTTTCAAATCATAGATCCGGCGGATACGGGTCCCCTCATGGGAAATCTCATTGATCAGAAAACCCAGCGTCGCTGTCGCATCGATGATGATGTCCTGCCGCGAATTGGCAGCGCGAAACATCAGCGTCGTCGTGCCATTGAAAGGCCGGATCAGCGGATTCTCCGCCAGCGCGATACGTGAACGCGGTAGCGAGAAACGCGCAAAGGTCATGCCGGTGATCAGCGCGATCATCATGGTACCGAGGAAGATTTCACTTGCCGTGATGAAGTGGATATAAAGGCTAGCCGGATGCATATCCCCATAGCCCACCGTTGCCAGCGTCTCGACACTGAAGAAAAAACAGCCCCAGAGATTAGGTGGATTGAGATTGGCGATGCCTTGCGGCTGGATACGGTACAGAAGCGCAAAAATGAAATTGATGGAGGTAAACAGGCAGGCCACCGCGATATAAAAACGCAGCCAGCTCATCGTCAGCGCCTGATAATACAGGTCATGCCAGATCACACGGGGCAGGCCATGGATCTGAATGACCCGATCACCGAATTTGATCTGTCGGGTATGGGCGCGAAAACGCAGCTTGCGTATGGGTCGAAGTGACATGGATGAGCCTTTTATGAGGACATGTTGTGGCACAAATATTTACGTGTTATTCGGATAATGAATCGTGCTTCATATAGGGCATTTCTTGATTTCGTTCCAAGCATACCTTCTCATAAACATCCAGTGCGCCAGACAGTTGTTCTTCTAACATCAGCAGACTAGACATGAGCTCTTCATGATCTCTCGATGTGGCTGCCTGCCGAGCGCTTTGCAGATCACGCATGATGCTATGTAACGTATCACCCTGCATAAGCAGCCCCGGGAAACGTCGATGTGATAACTGAACAACAGCGAAGTTGCCCGCCACACCCAATAATTCCGCATCTAAGGACATCTTCTGAATCCCTGTCATTTATCCTAATGCTGAGTGTAGTCTGAACATGTTTAAAAACAAAGGCCAGCACACAGCCAGCCTGATTTCATGCTCATATTGATGCGCCATCATGTTTCGAAAGCTCACAGCGCTGTCAAAAACTCCTGTGTATCAAAGCCATCTTTCATTTCATGGCTCTTACCGTTGCGGCGGATGATCAGAAACGGCGTGCCGTTGGCACCATAGCTCTTAAACTCATCGATACACCGCGGGGTGATACTCATATTGCATTCGGTGAACGCAAAGCCATTCTGCTGTAGCCAGCTTTTGGCCTGCCCACAGTAGGGACACTCTGTCGTCGTATACATCTCGACCTCATCGGCCTTCACCGTGGCGGCCAAGGCCTGCACCTGCTCGTGTGTCCAATCACCTGCTGGCGCAGATGCAGGACTGACATAACGATACCCCGCCCAGCACAGCAGCAGTACTGCACCCAGAACCAGCCACTTATTCATCATCACTCCGTATAGTGCTCGGATCTCTTATCGTTAGCGCGGTGAAGCTGCCGCATCGGTGCTTGGTGTGGCAGCGGCGGCAGCCGGAGCCGGTGGGACAATGGTATACGGGGTCGCTGGAGCCGTCGGGACAATCGAAGCCTGAGTGGCTGGCGCGGGGGCCGGAGCCGATGGAACCACGCTAGACACTTCACCGCGATGTTTGCATTGAGCTGCATCGATCACCAGCGTGAGATCCGGTGAAAACGCATCAGCACCTTCAAACTGAAAAATGTTTTCGATGCGAAATCCTTTTTGAAACATCCACAGCACTTTATCAACGCAGACCTTATCGGTGATCTGCTGCTTATATTGATCTGGATTGGTGCCTTTGGGGACCGAGTAATACTCGGTCAGGGTGTTGGCAGCATAGCTGATCCGGGTCATCGTCAGTCCCAGATCATTGGTCAAAGGTAGCTTGGCCCCCATCTGTGTCACCAGCTCCTGCATCGTTTTGTCAATCGTGCCTTGACGATGAGAGAGCAGCTTGGTTCCTATATCGCCGATGGCGAATACCACAAATACCCCCAAAAACCATTTCAAAAATTTCACTGGAATATCCTTAAATATTATTCGTATAGCCGCAATAATATTAACCAAAATTCCATTAATTAACCAATAAATTCAATAATTATTCATAATTATCATTTTTTTAAGCCCATGCGCAGGCAAGTC
>JASLEL010000273.1 GCA_030151145.1 Aquirhabdus sp.
GGCCTCCGTCTCGACGACCGGATTGGCCAGGCGCTCGCTCAAGCCCGCCACATCTATGGTAATGCCGCGACGTCTTGCATCATCCATCATATTGAGGGCGATCAGCTTGGGGCGACCCAGACGGCGAATCTCCAGCGCAAAGCGCAGATGCAGGCGCAGGTTGGTGGCATCGACCACACAGACGAGCAGGTCAGGGATGGCTTCACCGGGCAACTCACCGAGACAGACGGCACGCGTCACAGCTTCATCGGGGCTGGTGGCATCGAGGCTATAGGCACCGGGCAGATCCAGCAGGCGCACATGACGACCTGATGGCAGGGCGAGCGAGCCTTCTTTGCGTTCGACCGTGACACCGGCGTAGTTGGCGACTTTCTGGCGCGCACCGGTAAGCTGGTTAAACAGCGAGGTCTTGCCACAGTTGGGGTTACCGACCAGCGCGATATGCTCGATGCGGCGGACCGGGTCGGGAGCATGGATGCGAAGGGTAGCGGTATTCATGAGCAGGTCTGACCTCTTAGTCTTCAGCGGGTAGTCTCAAGAGCGCGTGTCGCAAGCAAGCGCGCTCACATGACCTCGGTGACGTGTACCCGGGCGGCCTCACTGCGTCTGAGCGCAAAGCGGGTAAAGCCGATCTGTACCAGAATCGGGTCGCCGCCAAAGGGCGCAACCGCGACCAGTCGTACACTCTCTCCGGGAACGAAACCGAGTTCTTTCAAGCGATGGGCAATCGAATCGTCACCCAAGCCTGTCAGGTCATCGACTGACTGAATGATCGCGCTTGCACTACGAGGCAGGTCTGATAGACGCACAGCAACAGATAACCTAGGTCTAAATGAGAATTATTATTAGTTTCGATCTTTCCCATCGAGAAGTCAAACGGATTTTTTGTATTGCCCGTGTTTTTCAGCGGCTTCGCGTGACGCAGCCGGATACGGTTGATCTGTGTGCAAACCTGTGCTCCGGCAGCATCCAGTGTGTCAATCGCGGCGTTTGTCTTCGATAACGTGACTGATGTGATCTTGTGATCGGCAAACCTGACTCAGGCAGACGGATTCAGACGATTAAAATAATCCAGAATGGCGCCGATCTTGTGCAGACATTCGTCGTATTCGGCGTCGACTTGCGATGCGACCGTGATCCCGCCGCCAGCCCAGATCACCAGATCCTGCTGGTATTTTTGCAGGGTGCGGATCAGGATGTTGAACTGGCCTGATCCATCCGCATTCAGATAGCCAAAAGAACCGCAATACGCCCCACGCGGTCCATATTCCAGCTCTGCAATGATTTCCATGGCACGCTTTTTGGGTGCGCCAGTGATGGAGCCACCGGGGAGCGCATCGAGCAGCACGGCCAGCGGCGAGATGTCGGGCCGTAGATCGGCCTGAATTTCACTGACCAGATGATGCACCTGCGCGAAGCTTTCGATCTCAAAAAGCTTGGGCACATGGACCGAGCCAATCTTGGCATGACGCCCCAGATCGTTGCGCAGCAGATCGACGATCATCAGATTTTCGCTCTGATCTTTCTCGGACTGCTGCAATTGCAGACGGGTTGCTGCGTCTTCCGCCGGTGTCTTGCCGCGTGGATAAGTCCCTTTAATCGGTCGTGTGATCACCGTATTGGTGATCGGCGTATGCTGATCACCCTGCGGTCCGGTAAACGCGACAAATAACTCCGGAGAGCAACTCAGCAACTCATGGCCCAGCACCTGCATATAGGCCAGATAGGGTGCGCGGGTCAGATCGGCCAGATCCGCAAGGTGGGACAGCAGATCACCCTGACATTGCGCGTGAAAGGGCTGCGTCAGATTGACCTGATAGCAGTCTCCAGCGCGCAGATAATGCTGGACCCGCTCAAAAGCATGCGTGTATTCGGCTTTGGACCAGCAGGGCTGCAATGACGTCTGCATGGCGAGTGCGGGTGGTGCGGCTTGAGTCCACTCCGGCCGTGTGAGCGGATCAGCCATTGCGCGGAGTGAGCTATATAAAGGATAGAGCGCGGGATCACTCGGACCATAGAGCGTCCAGCCCTCGTCTTCACGTTTAAAATAAATGTCGTAATCACCGACCGCTGCGTCGAGCTGCTCGTCGGTGAGGCGAGACGGATATCGTGTTTGCGTTTGCTCAACGGCGCTCACGTCGTAGCCGATAAAGCCGAGTAATCCGCCACGAAAGGCAGAGTCGGGCAGATGTCTGGGGTCTGCCTCAATCGGATCGCCATTGTGCATGGCCTGCAATACGCTGCTAAAGGAGGCCTCGGGATTTTCCATGGGTGCTTCGAGCAGTTCGCCGGTTTCATTGCGGACATAGCGACTGAGCCGGGTCTGGCTATCTACTGTCCTGCTGATCAGCAGCCAGCGAGGACAAAGCGCGATGATTTCCTGAGGTGAATCAGGTGCCGATGCTGCTCTGAGCGGCACATCCAATGCTTGAGAATGTGTATCTGAAATGTACTGCGCGACAGGCGAAAATCCTGAAAAATAGACAACTCCGAAAACCGGTGGGCTGGCGATGGTTTTTGGCTTAGTCGTGTGTAAGCAATATCTCAATAAGCTGTCGGCTTTTGTTGGCACATAAATGCGAAATTGTCTTACAATATCGTAAGAACTGAGGATTTTTGTTGCGGTATTTGCGAAAGTTTTCATGGGTGTATTACATTAATTCATTGAATAACAAAATTTATTTTGTTTATCGCGTTTACCGGTTGTAATGAGCCGTTTGTCGGACAGATTACAAAAAACGTAAAAAACACTTGCGACAGCTATACGTTCATTGTACTTTGATCCCTGCAAGACATGCTATGCACGGACGCGATCCAATAGTCGAAACGCTATGGTAGAGTCTCCTGCTAAATAGTGGACGTAAGTCAAATTTTTTCGATCATGCTTTGGGAGAACAAGCAATGAAAGTATTTACACAACTGGCGCTCGTAACTGCAATCGCTACCAGCGGTAGTGCATTCGCTATGCAATCGATGACTGATGCTGACCTGAGTGCAACCACTGGTCAGGACGGTATCACCCTGAAAATCACCCCACCAGCACTGACCGGTACCACCGGTGGTATCCAGATCAACCAACTGGTTCTGCATGATAAAGACGGTTTCACTGGCGCAGCTGAAGGTGGTGCGATCGTTCTGGGTCAAGTGAACGGTACTGGTACTGGCATGAGCATCGGTAGTGCTTCGGGTGGCGCGATCAACGTCGTTATCGACGCGTCCGGTGGTAGCAACACCGCTGGTGCAACGACTGGTGCATCGCCAGTTCTGAACATCAACGTTGGTCTGCCTTCTGACCTGGTCATCAACACTGGTGACATTTCGGTTGCTGGTTCGGCCCGTTCCGGTATCGCCAACTCCGCTAACAACACCTCGACTCGCGGTATCACTGGTACTGCCAGCAAGATCCTGAGCAGCCTGGCGCTGAATCTGGGTGGTGCTTCTCTGAACATCCAACTGGGTAACACCCTGCAAGGCGGCCTGATCAAGCTGGGCGGTACGCTGGCTAACGGTCTGACCATCTCCGGTGTTAACCTGACTGACAACACTGCTGGTAACGGTGGTTCGATCGGCGTGAGCAACATCGTTGTAACCGACCACAGCTCCACTTCCATGACTCTGAACGCCCTGATCGGCGTACAAAGCTCCGGTCTGGTTGTGACTCTGGGCAGCTCGAACTACGACGTATTCCTGCAAAACGTAACGCTGGGTTCGTCGACTGGTACTCTGGGTGACGTTGAAATCAACGGCCTGAACCTGGGCACCACCAAGATCGCGATCTCCGGTCACTAAGATCATCGTGTGATCGCTTAATGTGATCATATCTGTGTAAACCATGGTCGCCAGTTAACTGGCGATCATGGCTTGTTTGAGTTTTCTGGTTTTAAGTGTTCGCTGTATCTAAAGAATATGTGGTGTTTGTTGCTTTGTCTAAATCGTAAGGCAACTGTGTGTTGTAAGGCATCGAAGCATGGATTAGAGAACGATGCATGCTCATATGATGTGAGGAAAACAAGAATGAAAATGATGAAGCAACTGATGCTCGTAACCGCAATCGCGACCAGCGGTAGTGCATTTGCAATGCAATCTATGACCGATGCTGACCTGAGTGCAACCACGGGTCAGGATGGTATCACGCTGAAAATCACCCCACCAGCATTGACCGGTACCACTGGCGGTATCCAAATCAATCAACTGATCCTGCATGATAAAGACGGTTTTACGGGCGCTGCTGAAGGTGGTGCCATCGTTCTGGGTCAAATCAATAATACAGGTACTGGTCTGAGCATCGGTAGTGCTTCGGGTGGCTCGATTAATGTGGTGATTGACGCATCCGGTGGTAGTAACACTGCGGGTGCAACCACAGGTGCTGCACCTGTCCTGAACATCAATGTGGGTCTGCCCTCCGACCTCGTCATCAATACGGGTGATATCTCGGTTGCGGGTTCGGCGCGTTCTGGTATCGCCAACTCAGCTAACAACACCTCGACGCGTGGTATCACAGGTACTGCCAGTAAGATCCTGAGCAGCATTGCGCTGAATCTGGGTGGTGCCACGATGAATATCCAGTTGGGGAATACCCTGCAGGGTGGCCTGATTAAAATGAGCGGCACGCTGGCCAATGGTCTGAGGATTTCTGGGATCAGCCTGACTGACAATACGACGGGTAATGGCGGCGTGATCGGTATCAGTAATATCGTGGTCACGGATCATGCATCAACCTCCCTGACTGTGAATAGCTTGATTGGTGTGCAAAATTCGGGGCTGGTGATCACATCTGGCAGTATTAGCACGGATATCATGATGCAGGGTGTCACGCTGGGGTCGCCGACCAGCACGCTGGGTGATATTGAGATTACAGGTATGAACATGGCTGGCACTAAGGTTTATATCTCGGGTCATTAATCTGCGTATAGGGTCCATGGCGATATAAAATATTGCCTTGGACTGTAGTTGTGATGGTGAATGCCTGCACGCAAGCCATTGATGGGCTGGTGAGTTTCTAAAAAAGCTGGAGGCGAGAAGACTTCTGGCTTTTTTGTTTTGGATTTGACTGCGTTGTTTTTATGTTAATAAAAAGGATGCTTTGCGATTAAAAATGTGCCGCCGGTCGGATAACTTACAGAAAGCATAAATAAAGATTGTGGATGAATTACATATTGGGGTAGATTTCCGGTTGCAGATATGGGTTTGGCCCCGGCTGCGTCGACAAGTTGGGCAACAGCCGGGAAAAGGGAACTGTATTTGTTGTCTTGCTAAATAAGTATGGATTGAGGGAGTGAATAACGTGAAAAAATTTGCAAAACTGGGGTTGGTAGCATCGATTCTGACCAGTGGCAGTGCATTTGCCATGCAGGCGATGGATGA
>JASLEL010000363.1 GCA_030151145.1 Aquirhabdus sp.
CGTCTTTGGTTTGCTTGATCGCGCGCGCAAAGTCAAAGCGCGTGCGGTGGTCATGACAGCGGCGGCTGGTGAAGTGGGCAGGCTCTTCAACATTGCTGCACGTAGTCAAGGTATCTCGGTGATTAACGTGGTGCACCGTCATGAACAGATCCAGTTGCTGCATGACGATGGGGCAGCGTATGTGCTGAACAGCAGTGCGGGGGATTTCAGGGAAGAACTGCGTGTTTTGGCAGACAGACTGGGTGCTTTGATCGCCTTCGATGGTGTCGCGGGAAGCCTGACACATGATCTGCTCATGGCATTGCCTGATGGATCTGAGATCGTTGTTTTGGGCAGGCTCTCTGGACAGCCGATCACCTTTGATGGTCTGGGCTATCTGGTCGGCAGGCATATGCGGCTGTCCGGATTTGATGTCAATCTTTGGCTCGGCAGCAAATCACCGTTTGCCGCACTGTCGATTGCAAGAGGGGCAACTGCACTGCTGCGTCAGGCGAAAGGCACCCGGGTACAGCATCGTGTCAGCTTGTCGGACCTTGCCGCCAAATTTGATGATCTACAGCAAAGTCAGTCTGCTGGCAAAACCATCGTCTTTCCGAATGGCTGAACTCGATGTATTGCGGTTGCCATCATGATTCAGGCTTCAGATCGGTCTCGGCTACGGTAAGTGCACATGTGAATTTCGATCAGCTTATTTTTTGCTCGGGTTAAACGATGGGCAGGGCCCGCGCAATGGCGTAGGGTCCCGCCCGCACTATCCACACGTTTGTTCAGACCCTATGGGCAGGGGAGAAATCAGGACGGCTAGCTCCGGCACTTGAGCATTATATAGTGTTGGAGGCCAAAAAAACTAGAGGTCATATCGTAGACCATTTACGAATGGCCAACCAGATTTTACTACGTTATGGCACTCAGCGTCGTCCTCCACTTCATGTTTTGAGATGGGGTTTAGATGTGCTTTCTATATTCTCTTGTATGAACTTTTATTGAGAGAAAAATGCTACCGATCAGAATGGAAATGGCAGCTTTGTCATATTGTTTTATGATCTTGTTTAGAATGAGATCGTGAAACATAGACTGTGCGAAGGCCAAATCTGCAGAAGCTATGAAATAGTCGCCAAGCATGATGATAAGCAGAAAAAAAGTAAGGTCGATGGATAGTGTCCAAAGGGTCTTTCCCGAATGAATAAGTACATACAAGTGTTGCTCTATCAAACCAAACATAATCTACCCTTGAGTTGCCAATCAAAGGCTTGCTGAGACCGAAAGCCCATCAAACTTATCCAGGAATTTAAAGTTAAATTTCAAAAAGATACGATATGTTTTAGAACAAAACATCAAATAAATAAAAAAAATTTTCATATCCCCCTGTAACGATCCGCCATGCACTGCGTCTAAGGCTCAGATGGGTAACAACACGATGTCGTTGGTCAACCCGATATGACTGAGGTCCGCATCATGGTGATCAAGATGGTTCAACTGCGTCAAACGCGTGTCCACAGCCCCAAAGCGTGGCATATGCATTATGTGCGACCAATACTGCAGCTGTTTTTTACGCCGCTCGGTTCGGCATTAGCAGCAGCGGTGGGCTACGGGACCTGGACATTTGCAGTCAATGTCAGCGCGGGAGGCACTTTCATTGCACTGCGGTCAGGCGTGATTCATGCCTGTATGAGTTTTTTCATCACCTATAGCAGTGTGCTGATGATGCGCACGGTGTTCCAAACATGTGCCAAAGCACCGTTACTGGGTGCTGTGCTGGCCGTACTGGTCAGTCTATCACTGACGTATCTGCTACTGATCAGTGTCCATCTCTATATCGGCACGCCTCATATCGCATGGACGCTGGCGCCCGGACTCCTCCCCACCATCGGCTATGACGCGCTCTACAGTGCGGTTCTTTATCGTGCCGCCAAACGGCGTGCAGCAACCCCCCTTTCAATTTCGCATGATTCGTCTGGAGACCATCGTGAACAGTGTTAATCCTATTTTTGATGTCGTGGACTATGCCACATCCGTACTCAAGCAAGCGGAGCAAATTGCCATCGCGGCAAGCCTTGCCCCCGCAGTGAATTATGGTCGCGAAATCGGCCCTCATCTGCGTCATGTGATTGAGCATTTTCAACAACTGGTCAAAGGGCTGACGCTGGGCTCGGTCGATTATGACTGCCGGCAGCGTGAGGTCAGTCTGGAGAGAGACATCGTGGTCCTGCAGACACGTATCCATGGGCTGATCATCACCCTGCGCGATCTCACCGAGACCGATCTGCATCTGCCGATCGAGGTGCTCTTGCTGGGTCGCTTAGATGGCTCGGTGCAGTTCAGTTCATCGTCGACGCTACTGCGTGAGCTGCTATTTGTCACCAGCCACGCCACCCACCACTACGCGCTGCTGGTGACGCTGCTCCGTGCCCATGGCGTCGCCATGCCAGAGGGTTTTGGCAAAGCACCCGCCACAGCACAGCATGAAGCCCAGAGCCACTTGAAGCTGGAGGCCATCGCATGAACAGCAAAGTCGCCCACTCAGGCCCCGCCATTGATGATCAGCTCCTGTCGTTGTCGCTACGGACACGGTTTGCGGTGTCCTTTTCCCGATTGATCCGCTGGGAGTTCTGGCCGGCCTGGCTATTTTACATTCCGATTGTGTTCTACATCGTCTGGCGTGCACTACGGTCGCCTCGGCTGTTGTCATTTACCGCATCTAATCCCGGTATTGATGCCGGTGGGTTTGTCGGTGAGCGCAAAGATCAAAGTCTACTGATATTGGCGAAAAATGCCCCTGACTTGACGCCACCCGTCTATCTGATCGCAAGCGTATTACCGCTACATGACCGGCTGGCGCTGTTGCAACAGGCCGTAGATCGCTTGGGTTTTCCCCTGATCATCAAGCCCAATGTAGGGCAGCGGGGTCGCGGGGTCACCGTCATTCGTCATCTGGCGCAAGCGCGCGCCATGATCACTCAAGCACCCGAAGATGTCTTGGTCCAAGGCTATGCCGCAGGTGAGGAGTTTGGGGTCTTCGCGTATCGCCATCCCGGGGATGCCGAGGTCACGATCTATTCGATCACGCATAAATGCTTCCCCAGTGTGACCGGAGATGGTGTCCATACGCTTGCGGCGCTGATCATGGCGGATCAGCGTACGCGCCTGATCTCGGCGTTACTCTGGCAACGTCTGGGTACCCGGTTACACGAAGTGCCTGCAAAAGGTGAAGCGGTGATGTTGGTCGAGATCGGGGCACATTGTCGCGGTTCGCTATTTCTGGATGCCTCCGAACTCTCAAGCCCTGCTTTAGTCGCGACTGTGACGCAGATCTTTGATGCCGTACCGGGTTATTGCTTTGGTCGTATCGACCTGCGCTGTACCAGTCGCGACGCCCTCACGCAAGGTGCAGGCATTCAGGTTCTGGAACTGAATGGCGTGACCGCCGAGGCCGCGCATATCTACCATCCGGGTACGCCCATCCTGACGGGCCTGCGCTCCATGATCACGCAGTGGCGCATCGCCTTCGAGATTGGTGAAGCCAATATGCAGCGTGGTGCAGCGGTGACCCTACTTCGCGAATTGCGCACCGCGATTCATCAGAATGGCTTAAGCGAGCACGCTTGGGCCGGGTTCCAACAGCGTTTTCAGCAACAGTTTCCTGCCAATTTCAATGGCTAACTAAGGAGTTACGCACATGTCTTCTCAACCACGTTTTCGCACCCGGATCACCGCAGCCATCGCCGGTCTACTGCTGGTCTCCGCCGCACATGCCGCACCAGCGATCAATACCCTCAAAGGTGGATTGTTCGGTGGGCATGGTGATGCGGCCATCATGGGTTATGACCCGGTCGCCTACTTTGCAGACAGTAAACCTGAAGCTGGACTGGATCAATA
>JASLEL010000367.1 GCA_030151145.1 Aquirhabdus sp.
GTCCGCAGTGTCTTGGCACTGGTCTTTGACAGCAGCGACGGCTTGTCGGGCTTCCAGCGGTTTATAGCCCAATGATACCAGCGCGGCTTCGGCTTCTGCCAGTGGAGATGGGGCGGTGATGGCAAACGAAGGATTACTCACATTCGTAGCTCCACTGGACAAACCTTGCAGGCGATCGCGCAGTTCGATCACGAGCCGCTCGGCGGTTTTTTTACCCACACCGGGAATGCGTGTCAGCGTCGTGATGTCCTGCATATCGATGGCCTGTATCAGCATATCACCGCTCATGGAGGACAAGATGGCGAGTGCAAGCTTTGGGCCGACACCATTGACTTTGAGCAGAATGCGAAACAGCGCTTTGTCATCGGAGTGAATGAAGCCGTACAGCAGGTGGGCATCTTCGCGCACGGTGAGATGAGTCCAGAGCGTGGTAACTTGTTCTTGTTTCAACTGGCAGTAGGTGGAGAGCGGGGTCTCGATTTCATAGCCGACACCATTGACATCCAGCAGGATGTGCGGTGCCGTCAGCAGGTGGACCTTACCGGTCAGGGAACCAATCATGACATGTCCTTGTGAATCTTGAAAAAGTGCCGCAGCGCCGATGTGCTATGCCATCGGCGACGGCCTTGAATAGCTGGTATTGGATGGCGATTAGGAGATGACCGAGCCGCGATTACCTTTAATGTCCTGCGCCAGCACATAAGCCTGATGATCGGAGAGTGAAGTGATCACATCCAGAATCTGCAGCATATTGTCATACGGCGTGCTGTCCAGCTTGGCACCATAATTCTCTAGAATCATGATCAGACGCAGCTCGCGGAAGGTCGGCCGCTCATGATTGAGCGCCAGCGGCATCAGCGCACCGAGCAGCACGTGCAAGCTCGCACTGGCGACCAGCTCAAGACGCGCTTTTTGCGGATTGGTGAAGATCCGTTTACGGGTCAGATTCTTGGCCGCTTCGATGCCTGAGCTGATGTCTTCGGGGCAATAGTCCAAGAGGCCGCCTTTGAGCGTGCCCGACAGCAGCTCTGCCTGATGACGCTTGAAGGCTTGCGATACTTCTTCGACCAACCGCTTCATCGCGCGACCGCGCAGGGCAGCGAGTTTCTGCGGGATCGGCACATCGCTTAGGACTTCATGCGGTACACCATAGTCACCGATCAGTTGCAGCAGCAAAGGCTCGACATCGGCATAGTGCAGCATACCCAGCAGCAGGCCGTCTTCGAGATCGATCAGTGCATAGCAGATGTCATCGGCGACTTCGAGCAGATAAGCCAGCGGATGACGGCAGTAAGCATTGTCACCCTGCGGGATCAGGCCCAGATGCTCGGCAACTTCATCCAGAAGTTCGCGTTCGCTGTAGTAGCAACCGAATTTTTTGCGTTTATGGCTGGGCCGGTCGGTCTGGTCTTCCAGCGGAGTGGCAAGTTTAGGGTATTTCAGGAATGCGCCCAGTGTGGCGTAGGTTAGACGCATGCCGCCTTCATTGGGGTGGTATTCGAGCCGCGTCAGGGTCCGAAAGCCTTGCGCATTGCCTTCAAACTGGCTCAGATCGCTGAATTCATGTGGGGCCAGATAGTCTTTGAAATATTCCTGCCGTGGCTGGCCGAACCAGTCGCGTACCGCGTATTCGCCGGCATGGCCATACGGCGGATTGCCAATATCATGTGCCAGACACGCCGCCTGAATGATGGCACCGACGTCCGATGGCGTGACCCATGGCGGTAGATCATCGGCGATTTTCTCAGCCGTGAGCATACCGAGAGAGCGCCCCACCGAAGACACTTCCAGTGAATGCGTGAGGCGCGTATGCACGCCATCGTTTTGCGTCAGTGGGTGGACCTGCGTTTTGCGGTTGAGCTGGCGAAAGCTTTGCGAAAAAATAATGCGGTCATAGTCTTTGTGAAACGGGCTACGACTGAGTTCGGTATGGCGCTTGCGGCTGCCGAGACGGGCAGGTGAAAGCAGTTGGGTCCAACGCATCGACATAGACAATCAACATCTGACAACGATTTAGTGTGTATCCATCATGCCAAATTTTTAAAGGGAAATATAGCGCCATCCGCTGCTGATGCATGCAAATGATTCAAATGAAAATCAGGCGTTTTGGGGTCTTGATGCGCGGTAGTCTAGATGGTTTTGAGGCTGAAGCTGACCATGGTCACAGTGCCAGATTTCGGCATTCAGCTGATTTGCTTCTTCTAGTTGATGCGTGACGTAGATGAGTGGAATGCCAAACCGTGCTGGTACATCTTTCAGAAAGGCCAGAATGGGAGCTTTGAGTGACTGATGGAGTGCATTGAGCGGCTCATCCAGCAGTAAGAGCTGCGGCATGGATAGCAGCGTACGACCAAGTGCTACGCGTTGACGCTCACCACCGGATAGATGTCGGGGTTGACGCTTAAGCAGGTGGGAGATTTCAAGGAGTTCGATGACCTCATGAGGAGCGAAGCGGCGATTTTCAGCGCTTTGCAGATGATAGCCATACAAGAGATTGCGTTCGACCGAGAGATGCGGAAACAACTGCCCATCCTGCCACATGAGACCCACATGCCGCAGATGCGGCGGGAGATGCAAGCGGGCTGCAACATCGGTGAGGAGGCGCTGATTGAGCTGGATCATGCCGCTGTCAGGACGCAGCAAACCGGCGAATAGGGCCAAAAGGGTAGATTTACCAGATCCAGAGGCACCACAGAGTGCCGTGATGGGTGCAGTGAAGCGGCCTTGCATCTCAAGTGTAAACGCATCGCTGCCGCGTCCACGCCGAAGCGTCAGATCAAAGGTCAGGCTATGGCTGAGGATAGGCATATGCTGATCAGACATCGCGATACCCCAGACGTGCCTGACTACGGCGGGCGAGGAATTGACTCAGCCACAGCGTGATGAGGGCTACGATCACAGAGAGCAGCACCATGCGCAAGGCCAGTGTCTCGCCATCAGGCGACTGGATCGCCGTGTAGATGGCGAGTGGTAGGGTACGGGTCTCACCCTCGATATTACCCACAAACGTAATGGTCGCACCAAACTCGCCCAGACTGCGGCCGAAGGACAGCACAGCACCCATTAGGATAGCCGGCGTGCATAGGGGCAAGGTCACGGTCAGAAAGGTACGGATGGGCGTAGCTCCGAGGGTCTGTGCAGCCTGCTCAAGGCGTATATCGATGTTTTGCAACGCGAGCCGGATCGGCTGGACGAACAGCGGCAGGCTCATGATCCATGACGCCAGCACTGCACCGCTCCAATGAAAAGCAAAATGAATTCCCAGCGGCTCAAGCCACTGGCCTATGGCCCCATGACGACCAAACAGCACCAGCAAGAGATAGCCCAAGACTACAGGCGGCAGGATCATCGGCAGGTAGACCAGCGCCTCGATCAGCGATTTTCCCCAGAATTGCCGACGCGCCAAGAGCCATGCCAGACCCACAGCAGGCAGCAGTCCGGCGAGCGTACACCAGCAGGCGACTTTGAGCGAGAGCTTGAGCGCGGTGATTTCTTCACTGGTCAAACTGCTTGTCAAACTTTGTAACAAGACCGCAGTGGTCATAAGGGGTCCAGTAGCACTATCTGCAGAAAATGGTTCAGGCTCCAAAATAAATGGGGATGCCCAATCGCGGCTAAGCATGACAGATCAGCATGAATATGCAAGAGAGGCGGATTCATGGCTAAAGATGCCGATCAGATGGTCAAATAAGGGTGGAAATGCCCATTACTTGAGGATTCATCGGCTAATCCACTTTCGATGCGCAGCAAAGACG
>JASLEL010000373.1 GCA_030151145.1 Aquirhabdus sp.
TTTGTTGGTATTGTCCCAAATCAGATCTTCGACCAGATAAATCTCGGAGTAGTCCGGCACCAGAATGCGACAAGCGGCCGCGCCCAGATGGTCGTAGGTCGCCATATAGACTTCTTTGCCCATCTCCTCAAGGATGCCGAGCAGCGTCTCGACTTCTTCGGCATTAGGGTCGCTGCCCCAACCGGAGAAATCCCACTCGACGAAGTCATAGTCCGCCTTGCTGCTAAAGAAGCGCCACGACACGAGGCCGCTGGAATCGATAAAGTGCTCGACGAAGTTATTCGGCTCGGTCACGGCGTTACTCTCGAAGGTCGGCTGTGGCAGATCATTCAGCCCTTCAAAGCTGCGGCCTTGCAGTAGCTCGGTCAGACTGCGCTCCAGCGCCACCTCAAAGTCGGGATGCGCGCCAAACGAGGCAAACACACCACCGGTACGCGGGTTCATCAGGGTCACGCACATCACGGGGTATTTACCGCCGAGCGAGGCATCCTTGACCAGTACCGGGAAGCCTTGCTCCTCAAGGCCCTGAATACCCGCGAGGATGCCAGGGTATTTGGCCAAGACATCGCTAGGCACATCGGGCAGGGTGATTTCACCCTCCAGAATCTCGCGTTTGACGGCACGCTCAAAGATCTCCGACAGGCACTGCACCTGCGCCTCGACCAGCGTGTTACCCGCGCTCATGCCGTTACTGAGGAACAGATTTTCGATCAGATTCGACGGGAAATACACCACTTCACCATCCGACTGACGCACGAAGGGCAGCGCGCAGATACCGCGTGCAGTATTGCCGGAGTTGGTGTCATACAGATGCGAGCCCAGCAGCTCGCCATCTGGGTTGTAGATGTCTAAGCAGTAGTCATCAAGCAGGCCGTTCGGCAGGGCATCATCCGCTCCGGGCTGAAACCACCGCTCATCTGGGTAATGTACAAAGTCGGCCTGCGCGATATCCAGACCCCAGAACTGGTCGTTATAGAAGAAATTGCAGTTCAGGCGCTCAATGAATTCGCCTAAGGCCGAGGCGAGCGCGCTTTCTTTAGTAGCACCTTTGCCATTGGTAAAGCACATCGGGGACTGGGCGTCACGGATGTTGAGCGACCAGACATTGGGTACGATGTTGCGCCATGAGGCGATCTCGATTTTCATGCCGAGGCCCGCAAGGATGCCGGTCATGTTGGCGATGGTTTCCTCGAGCGGCAGGTCTTTACCCGGGATCATCGTGCGCGTCTCGGTAGCCAGTCCCGGCATGAGCAGGGCTTGTGCATCAGCGTCGATATTGTCGACGGCTTCGATCACAAAGTCAGGTCCGGCCTGCACGACTTTTTTGACCGTGCAGCGATCGATCCAGCGCAGGACGCCTTGGCGGTCTTTGTCCGAGAGGTCGGCGGGCAGCTCGACCTGAATCTTAATGATCTGCTTGTAGCGGTTCTCAGGATCGACGATGTTGTTTTGCGACAGGCGGATGTTTTCGGTCGGGATGTTGCGCGTCTGGCAGTAGAGCTTGACGAAGTAGGCCGCGCACAGGGCAGAGGACGCGAGGAAATAGTCAAACGGTCCCGGTGCCGAGCCGTCGCCCTTATAGCGGATTGGCTGGTCGGCGATGACCGTGAAGTCGTCAAACTTGGCTTCAAGCCGAAGGTTGTCGAGAAAATTGACCTTGATTTCCATGCTGTTACCTGACTGGGACCTGACGATGTGGATGGGCTTAAAGGACCCATCCAATTGCAACTGTTACGCGGTGTGGCAATGCGCGGAAGGGGCTTGCCCATATGCCGCTTGCGCGGTGCGCTAAACGCGCATATGAGAACACAGGGTGATCAGGAGTTCAACGCCATCATTCAGGCAATTGTGACCTTGCGTGTCGATCCGATGCGCTGCCAGATCAATCAACCTATAAAAAAGCCCTTCCGCAGGATGCCGAAGGGCTTTGGGTGGTGCGTGATGAGAGGTGGGCGGGCTTTTTAAGCTGCGATGTCTGTCATCGGCGCTGCGGTCGTGATCGCAGGTGTCGCTACCGTCTGCAGCTTTGCCGACGCCTTGCGCTTTTTGGTCATCAGCGGTTTGACAGGCTTAGACGGGAAGGCATGGCGCAGGATACGCCAGCCGACTTGTGCGAACTGACGCACGAAGGAGCCTTCATTGTAGTGCTGACCGTAGCGCTGGCAGATGTCCTTG
The DNA here is from genome assembly GCA_030151145.1 of Aquirhabdus sp. GTDB lineage: Bacteria > Pseudomonadota > Gammaproteobacteria > Pseudomonadales > Moraxellaceae > Aquirhabdus. The sequence continues at coordinate 2,176 of JASLEL010000373.1, forward strand.
ATCTCGGGCGAAAGGCCCGCATAGCGCCATGCCGGGATATCGGGAAACAGATGATGCTCGATCTGGTGACTGAGATTGCCCGACAGGATGTCAAAGAACTTGCCACCCTTGAGGTTGGACGAACCACGGATCTGGCGTACGTACCAATGTCCACGGCTTTCATCCTTCAGCACGCTCTTGGGGAAGATTTCGACATCTTGAGTAAAGTGACCGCAAAAGATAATCGAGAAGGTCCAGATATTGCGAATGCCATTGGCAACGAAGTTGCCTGCAAACACAGGTACAAACATTGGACCGGCCAGCACAGGATAAAAGACATAATCCTTCAGCAGCTGACGGGTGATTTTTTGTTGGGTCGGCTGAAAATCGGTTTTGAATTCGTCCCAGTTTTTTTTGCCATTAAACAATAGCCCGACGCGCAGCTCCTGAATCGCAACCCCCCATTGAAAGAGTAACGCAAAGATGGCGGCATAGACTGGCTGACCCAAGAAAAACGGCTTCCAGCGCTGCTCGGGAAAGAGGCGCAGCAGGCCATAGCCCAAGTCTTCATCGATGCCTTTGATGTTGGTATAGGTATGGTGCATGTAGTTGTGGGTTTTGCGCCAGTTGTCCGCGGTGCCGACGGTATCCCACTCATAGCTTTTGCCCTGCAGGGTCGCATCGCCCATCCAGTCATACTGACCGTGCATGACATTATGCCCCAGCTCCATGTTTTCCAGAATCTTGGATACGCCGAGCAGCGCGGTACCCGCAAACCATGCGGGCGGGATGAAGCTTGCCATCAAGAGCGCGCGGCCTGCGGCATTGCTATAGTGGACGGCCTTGATGATACGGCGGATATAGGTAGCGTCTTTTTCGCCTAAGTCAGCCAGCACACGGGCGCGTATGGCATCGATCTCGGCGGCGAACTGGTCCAGCTCGGCCGCTGTCAGGGTACGACTTTTGGAATGTAACATGGTGCGGTTCTCCATGATGTTTATTTTATAAAGAGGTTAAAGATCGAGGCTGAGGTCGGAGCGTGCGCTGCTGACGCAGATGCGGATACTGGCACCGGCTTCTGAATTTTGTTCTTTGTCGCGGATATGCTCGGTGGTCCCGGCCTGCTTGATACAGACACAGGTATTGCAGATGCCCATACGGCAGCCGGATGCGGGATAGATACCCTGCGCTTCAAGTGCCGCGAGCAGCGGCTGACCGACCGGCACGCTGACAGTACGCTGACTGCGCGTGAGGCGGATCTGCACGGGTGGTGCGTCGCTGTTGGTCGCATCGATCAGCGCAGGTTGGCTAAAGGCTTCGCCGTGGAAGGCTTGCGCCTGACCTGCGCTGAGGACTTCGGCGCTACGCACAAAGTCTGCCGGACCACAGGCATAGACGATACGTCCAGCCAGATCGGGGGTCAGATGGGAGAGCAGATCGGCATTGATCCGGCCTTGTGGTGCATTTGCCTCTACTGCCTCTTGCGTGAGGAGAAAGTGCACCTGAAATTGATCAGACGTCTCTGCCAGTGCACGGAGCTCTTGGGTAAAGCACAGCTCGGCCTCGGTCTTGGCCCAGTAGAGCAGGGTGACGTTACCTGCTTTGCTTTGTGTCTGTTGCTCGGCCCATGCGCGGATCAGGCTGATAAAGGGCGTGATGCCGCTACCTGCCGCGAGGAGCAGATAATCCTGCGGCGCGTCTGTCAGCGTCATCTCGCCAAAGGGCGCACCGATCTCCAGCACGTCACCGACTTGGGCGTGGTCATAGAGCCAGTGGCTGACTTTGCCGTGGGCCATGCGCTTGATCGTGATGGTCAAGCAGTCTGGCTGTCCAGACTTTTGATCTGATTTTACTCGACTGGGACTATAGCTGCGTGTCAGGCGGATGCCCTTGATCTCAAGCGAGACATTGAGGTGCTGACCGGCGATGAACGGCGCGACGTGGCGGTTGGGCTTTAATGTGAGGGTCACGCAGTCTTGTGCAATCACCTCACGGGCGACAATGCGTGCCAGCGGACGCTGCCATGACCAGGTGCGATCAATATGGCTGGCCCAGAAATCAAATGCGGCAGGAGAAAAGACCGACTCGGCCAAAGTGCGGATGAGGGTGTTTTGTTGTTGTTTTGGCGGTGTTATGGAGTGCAGTGCCTGATTCAATTTTGGATAATCCAAATGAGGTAGTGATGAAATTATACACATGTATAGACAAATGTATATACGTGTGTGCGTAAATTTTGCACTGCACCTCTGCCTCGTCTTATAATGCACATGAATCATGACAGTTGGCCTACACCATGCCGCATGCACCCGCTTTGATACCTAACGACGACACAGTGTTTTCCGAGTCGCCTATCCGCATATCACATGGCCGTAAATCGGTGATTACCCGTGAGGAGCTGATCGCGGCGGCGCTCAAGCTGGTCGGGCCGCACCGCAGTATCTCGACCTTGAGCCTGCGCGAGGTGGCGCGCGAGGCGAAGATTGCACCCAATAGCTTTTATCGGCATTTTCGCGATATTGATGCACTGGCGATTGCGATGATTGCGCTTGCGGGAGAGTCGCTGCGCAAAGTCTTAAGCGATGCACGTCTGCAGGTGTCTGCTGATCGGAGTGTGGTGCAGATGTCGGTTGAGGTCTTTATGGCGCAGTTAAGCAGTGGGGAGGGCTTTTTGCCGCTCTTGCTGCGTGAGGGTAAGGCGGGCTCGCCGGCCTTTAAGCAGGCGGTTGAGCATCAGTTGTGTTCGTTTGAGGCGGAGCTGCAGCAGGATCTGATCCGGCTGGAGGCGGCGGGCGGCTATCGGGTCTATCAGCCGGCCTCGACGGCACGGGCGATCACGCGCTTGGTCTTTACCATGGCGCCGGTGGCGCTGGATTTGCCTGCCTCTGAGCGTCAGGTGATGGTCGATGAGACGATCACGATGGTGCGCATTATCCTTGCAGGGGCGCGCGTGCTGGGGGCGCGGGCGTCGTCTGATGCAGCGGTTTAAGCGGCTGTCTGTAATCATCTGTGGGCGTTCGCCCCGTTTTTGTTGAGCACTGCGTATCTGGTCTAGGCGGAGACCGAGGGGTGAGCGGTACGCCATCTGTCTGATATCGCAGTAAACCGGATGGTTTAAAACCAGCCGACCTCGTTTACAAGATATACATTCCTCTGCGCGCCTGTGGGTTTAAAAAAACACGATTGCCATCTTTAGCAGTCCTATCGCATTGCATCCTGTGCTCAAGTTCCCGGTATCACTCTTTCGGGAATCCATTTGGAGGAAGCGATGATGAAACGTGTATTGATTGCTGCTGCCATGGGCGCAGCCCTGCTTGGGATCAGTTCGGTGAGTTCGGCGGCGGAGCATTGTGCTGTACCGGTCGCTCATGTCTATCCCCATCATGTCAGCTATGTTCGACACGTGAGCCATCCGGTCACGCATACGGTTTACCGCACCGTGTATCGGACCGTCTACCGCCCGGTATATCACCATCCGGTCTATGCGCGGCCTGTCTATGTTGCTCCGGCCTATGGCCCGGCACATATTGAATCTGTGCGCTATGCACCCGGCTGGCATGACCGCGCATGGCATGATCGTGAGTGGAGTAGTCATGATTGGCGAGATCATGATTGGCACGATCACGACTGGCATAGTCACGACTGGCGCGATCATGCATGGCGTCATGATGGATGAGCCGGTGTGATTGGTCTTTAAAGCTAGAGCTGGATACCAGTCAAGAAAAAACCCGTTTTTTTAAAACGGGTTTTTTTGCGATGTTAGGCCATCGTGTGGGCTATTGGGCGTCCGCGATGCGCTTGAGGGTGAAGCATTGGGTATGTAATTCGTCCATACAGATGTTGGCGGAGGTTTTGTCCGCATTAAACTGGATATAGTTGGTCGCGACGTCGCCGACTGGCGTGATGTTACCGGAGCAGTCTTTTAGGCCGTTATCACTCATGATGCGATCGGTGAGCTTGTAGTAGCCCTTGTCA